>CAYXAN010000072.1:0-8118 GCA_964461705.1 uncultured Sarcina sp.
CTCAATGGCTGCGGTCAGTCCTCTGGTTTCTACCATTCCTAAAGCTTCCTGTGACATCTTCTTCCTCCTTCATCAACAATCCTGCTTATCAACAATTCTGCTTCATTGCTGCCGGCCGGGATGTTCCCGCTCCGACTTCCTGCTGCTTCTTTGAACGCGCTTTGCGCTCACCTTGTGCTGCCCTTCTGAATCCGTTTTGCGCTCCGCCGCGGCGTTCTTCTGAAGACGCTTTGCGCTCAGTGCAACCATTTTGCGGGTTTCCTCACACGGCGCCGCAATGACCCCGCTGGAGGCCAGAATGTGTCCGTTCTGCATGCAGACATTCCTGGCTGCCTCCACCGCTGCCGTTACATCGGACACATCACCCTCTACGATGACGGTGACGAGACGCCCGCCCAGCTTACGCTCCCACGTTGCCAGCTTCACGGTCGCTGCCTTGCACATGGCATCCAGGGAATCAACGGCCGCCACTACGCCGGAAACCTCAATCAATCCGTACGAACCATCCATATGATTTATGCCTTCGGGAATCCGGGAAGGATCTTTTCCACATCGCTGTGCGGTCTGGGGATGACATGCTGGGCAACCAGCTCACCCAGACGCTCCGCGCTTGCCGCGCCGCTCTCAACCGCCGCCTTTACAGCACCTACATCGCCGCGCACCATCACCGTCACCAGTCCGGAGCCGATCTTCTCTGTCCCGATCAGAGTAACCTCCGCCGCCTTTGTCATTGCGTCCGCTGCCTCAATGGCTGCGGTCAGTCCTCTGGTCTCAATCATTCCCAATGCTTCCTGTGACATCCTTGTCCTCTCTTTCTGCTCCTGTGAGCCTTGCATCCATCAAATATCAATGCCCTAATCCACATCAAATGCGCAGATCCCCAGCATCTTCAGCGTATCCTGCGTAGGTCTTGGGATCACATGGCTTTGTACCACTCCTGTGAGAGCCTCTGCCGTCTGCCTTCCCGCCTCAACGGCTGCCGTGACATCCTCCACCGTTCCCCGGAACTTGATGGTCACCAGAGGGGGAACCGGGAGCGAATCCGCGTTGGCCGGCTTGTTCTTATCAAAGGGCTCCAACGTTACGTTCGCCGCCTTGCATCCTGCGTCCGCCGCCATAAATGCACACACCAGACCGTATACTTCCAAAATTCCAACTGATCTTTCGTCCATTTGAACACCCTGTCTAGTCTGCCATTACCGCAATCTTAAGACCGGTCATGGATGCTGCCTTCTGGAAGGCATCGTCAATCCGGCTTAATGGATACTTGTCCGTAATGAGCTCCTTCATGGGAAGCCCGATGGAATTTGCGCTCTTTAGGAAATCAAAGGTCGTCGCATAGTCCCTCAGGTTGTAGACCCAGCTTCCCACCGTGGTGATCTCCTTCGAGCAGATGTCAAAGTGCGGATTGATGGTAGCATCTCCGCCGTTGATGAAAAAGCCCAGCTCGCACAGACCGCCGCCGTTTCGGATAAACTTGTAGATATTGGAGTGCCCTCCCGGAGATCCGGTGCACTGGAAGGCAAAATCCGCAAGATGACCGCCGAAGGCCTCCTTCACGGCGCCCGCCAGCTTCTCGACTCCGTCATAGTTCTTGAAATTGACATGAGCCGAAGCCCCCAGCCTGTGGGAAAACTCCATCCGCTTCTCATTGCCGTCCACGGTCACGATGTTCTGAACTCCCATCGTCTTCAACACCGCCACGCAGATCAGACCGATGGGGCCGCATCCCTGTACCACAACCCGGCTGTTGAACTTCAGAATTCCCGTGGTCTTGGCCCGCTCCACGGCATGCACCAGCACGGCGCAGGGCTCAATCAGAATTCTGAAATCCAGATCCAGATCCGAAACATTAAAGAATGTCGAGCCAAGTCCTCCCCGGATCAGGATGTAATCCGCAAACCAGCCGTTGGCGTGGACATCATCGTCCGGAAGCAGTCCGTATACATCGGCTCCGCCCACATTCTTCTTGTTCAGATCGAACATGGTGATTTCCGGATCGTCCTTGAAAATCATGCAGGTTACGATTTTATCCCCGAGCTTTACCGGCTTTCCTGCACTGTCCGTCTTCACGTTCTTTCCCATCTTCACGATCTCGCCGGTGCCTTCATGTCCGAGGGCAACCGGGATCAGATGAAAGGGGTCCCTCTTATACTCGTGAGAATCCGTTCCGCAGATTCCGCAGCCCTCCACCTTTACCAGAAGATCGTCATCTCCTACCGCCGGCATCGGGAATTCCCTGATCTCCATCTTGCCAAGCTCAGTGAGCATTCCCACGCGCACCTTGTCGGGGATGGCATCGCGCTGCCTGACCGCAGAGGACGTTGTACCGGAGATGCTGTCCAGCACCTGCCGTACGACCGCCTCCACCTCTGCCGCATTCATTTCCATTGTATCCTTTCCTCCTTCTTGTTTGCCGCCTGCTTCCCGCCCGCCCGAGCCACAGAGCCTGACAGCAGGCATACATGCTGACTGTTCCGGTCACTGCCCCGGTCATCGGCTGCACAGGCTGCCCGGTGCAATCACACGATCGGTCACCGGATGCACAGGCTGTCCGACATGGTGCAGCGCCTTCTCTTGGTGAAGGTGGCCGCACTGGTTAAGCCCTCCCCGGTACGGGACGCAATGGTGAAGGTAGGGAAGCCCTCTCCTCCAAAGCCAAGCGCCGCGTAGCTGGGTCCGTTCTTCACCAGAATGGCGGTGTCGATCGCCCGGGCGTACTGCGTAATCCTGTCAACGTTCTTGGAATGGATGTGTGCGCTGTGGCGGTTGCCATGCTCCAGCCACACTGCCTGCTCCACGGCATCCTCGAAATCTTTGGCCCTCACGACGCCGAGAATGGGCATCATCAGCTCAGTTGTAATCAGCGGATGCTCCTTCGGTCCTTCAAAGATGATGCATCGAATGTTGTCCGGAACCGAAACACCGACCATTTCCAGCAGTACCCTGGCGCTGCGTCCTACGCACTTACGGTTTAACCTTCCTTTTTCGTCCATCACGGTGTGCACCAGCTTATCCAGCTCCTCCTTGGATGCCAGGTAACAGCCCTGCTCCTCCACCATGTACTGCATCAGCGAATCACAGATGGAATCGACCGCCACCACCTCCTTCTCGGCAATGCAGGGAAGGTTGTTGTCAAAGGTGCAGCCGTTCACGATATCCTGCGCCGCCTTTCGGACATCTGCCGTCTCGTCGACCAGGGCGGGAGGATTCCCGGCGCCGGCACCGATGCCGCGCTTTCCGCTCGACAGCACCGCTGTCACAACCCCGGGGCCTCCGGTTGCCACCAGAAGCGGAACATCCGGGTGCTTCATCATCACGGCACTGGTCTCCAGCGTGGGCTTTTCCACGGTGCAGCAGATATTGTCCGGTCCCCCTGCCGCCAGGGATGCCTCATTCAGCAGATTGATGGCATAAATGGATGTCCGGATCGCCTGCGGATGCGGATTGAATACCACCGTATTGCCCCCTGCCAGCATTCCCATGGTGTTGCACAGGACAGTTTCCGATGGATTGGTGCAGGGCGTGATCGCGCCGATCACACCGAACGGTCCCATTTCCACCAGCGTCAGTCCCCGGTCGCCGGACCAGGCCTGCGTTCGGATATCCTCTGTGCCGGGCGTCTTCTCCGCCACCAGAAGGTGCTTGAGAATCTTATCGCCCACATTTCCCATGCCGGTTTCCTCGACACCCATGCGCGCCAGTGTCTCGGCATTTTCCTTAATCCGGGTACGGATGAGAGAGATGATTTTCTCCCTCTGATCCATACTCATTACTCTTACGATCTTCTGTGCCTCCTTCGCCTTTGCAATGGCGGTGTTCATATCCCGAAAGACACCGTGCATGCCGCTGACATCACTGCCCAGCTGCATTTTCGCCATCACCGCATTGACGATATTGGTGATTTGCTTATCTGTCATTTCCAAGGTATCACATCCTTCTTTGGCTGCTTCATTCGTCCTGCTGCGCTGATGCCTTTGCCTTATTGCATCTGCGCAATCACCTGCTTCACGATCTCTGCAATGGCTGCCGCATCCACCTTGGAGGCTTCCCCCTTTGAGGACTCTCCGCAGGAGCTGTCCTTTCCGACGAAGTCATACTGATATCCCGGGAACTGCTTATAATCCTCGGATCCGCAGGCACCGCCGCAGTTGTGGCAGTTCTTCCCGTCCTTGTTCAGACACAGGTTGGCAGGATGCTTGCCCGGCATGCCGAATTTCCGGCGGATGGCATACAGCTTTTCAATGTTCTTCTCATCAAATTCCTTGGGTCCGCCCAGCATCTTGGACTTGTAGAGAAGCTCTGCATAAAACTCCAGGCTCTCCATCTTCATATAGGCCGCATTCAGATCAGTGCTCCAGGTCAGCGCGCCGTGGTTTTCCAGAAGAACAGCGTCAAAATAAGGGAGATATTTCTCAAGATTGTCCGGGATTTCCATGGTGGACGGCGTGCCGTATTCCGCAATCGGCACACAGCCAAGAGCAATCACCGCCTCCGGCATGATCGGCTGCGTCAGCGGGATCCCCGCGATGGCAAAGGCCGTACCGTACATGGGATGTGCATGCACTACAGAGCCTACATCGGGTCTTTTCTGATAGACGCGCATGTGCATCTTGATTTCCGAGGAGGGCTTGAAGCCCTTATTGGCCTGCAGGACGTTTCCGTTCTCATCGACCTTGCAGATAAATTCGGGAGTCATAAAGCCCTTGGATACCCCTGTCGGCGTGCACAGGAACTCATGGTCATTCAGCTTGACGGAAATGTTGCCGTCATTGGCTGCCACCATGTTTCTGTTGTAGATCCGTTTCCCGATGTCGCAGATCTGCTTTTTGATCTCCAGCTCGTTTACCATGAAAATATCCTCCTTCATCAACAATCCATATCGATTCATGATCTATTTGTATCCGTCTGCACGCTCTGATCCGCCGTGTGCAGAACAGCTACCTTCTCTTCCTCTCCGGTCAGATAGTCCAGGATGGCCCTGACGCCGACACCGGCCTTGGAATTGACGTGAAATATTCGCGACACCCCCGCAAGCTTCAGCCAGCGGTCCGCCATCGGCACATTGGCATTCGGCAGATCGATCTTGGTCACGATCCCGATGACCTCACGGTTTGCCAAAGAAGCGCATCCCGGCGGAAACAGGCTGTAGGGCTCTGTCGCCGAGCAAAGAAGTCCCACCAGATCCGCCTCATAGGTGTACAAGGCCAGAGCCTTGGCCAGCCGATGGCTTTGGGAATACTCGCCCGGCGTGTCAATCACCATTTCCCCGTGCTTCACGTACTGCGTCTTGTCATAATGGATTTCCTCCCCTCGCAGCGCCTGCGTCAGGGTTGTTTTGCCGGCCTCGCTCCGGCCCATCAGCACCATTTTTCTCATGTCTTAGTTATGTCTTTGTTATCTCGCAAACCTGATATCCCAACTTTTCCGTGACGTAATCCAGAATCGCCTGCATCGAGGCCTCCACCTCGCTGACGCTTCCCGTTACAATGAGCGAGCCGCTGAAGCGATCCACAAAGCCAAGCCGGATTCCGCTGGACTTCATCGCAATGTCCGCCATGATGATCGCCGTCTCGGAGGGCGTTACCGTCGTAATGCCGATGGCCGCCTTCTCGTAATCCAGCTTCGGGTCGAGCCCCAGCTTCTCGTACAGAACCATGTCCGGGCTGGCGATGATGTGCGCCAGCGTGATCTGCCTTCCGGGAACAATCTCCTGTATGATTCTGGCCTTTTCGTGAAACGAGTCGTAATAGTTTTCCGCCATATTCTCTCCCTGTGCGGCAGCGCCCTTTTTCTGCTCCGGCGAAGAAGACTCCTTCTTTTTCCGCGCCGGCGAAAAACGTTTTGCTGCGCTGCCCTATCCTCCGATGCGGCAGTCCAGCCCGGAGCTGTTCTCCACAACCTTTTTGAGCATCTCCATATGCTCTCTTGTCGGCGGCAGGATGTCCGGCAGGGTGTAGGTGCGGCCCAGCCGCCCGTATTTGTCGCTTCCCAGCCTGTGATAGGGCAGCAGGTGGATTCGGTGAACTCCCGGCAGCCGATCCGCAAAGGCCGCGATGGACCGGATTTCCTCCGGCGTATCATTGAAGGTCGGAACCACCGGAACGCGGATCACCAGGCAGGTCTTCCCGGATTCTGCAATCCTTCTTGCATTGTCCAGCATCAGCTCATTGGAGCGGCCCGTGAATGCCTTGTGCTTGTCCGGATTCGTGTGCTTGATGTCCAGCAGGTAGGTGTCCAGATACGGGAGGATGGAGTCGATCACCTCATACGATGCACAGCCCATGCTCTCCATCGCCGTGGTCATTCCCTTCCTTTTTGCCGTCTTCAGCAACGCCCCTGCAAACTTCGGCTGGCACAGACTCTCTCCGCCCGATAAGGTCAGCCCTCCGCCGCTTCGCCGGTAGAACGGAAAATCCCGCTCCACCTCCTCCATGACCTCCTCCACGGTAACATCGCGTCCTGTGATCTTTTCCCTTCCGTCAAGCCGCATGGTCTCAATGTCAAAGCTCTGGGACTCCGGATTGCAGCACCAGCGGCAGCGAAGAACGCACCCCTTTAAAAAGACAATGGTACGGATGCCCGGACCGTCATGGATGGAATACCGCTGGATGTCAAAGATCCTCCCCGTCGTATGCAAAATGCTCTGTTCGTCTTCTCTTGTCTCCATATCGCCTAGAACCCCTGCTCGGTACGCCGGATGATGTCATCCTGAAGACTTTTGGACAGCGTCGTGAACAGGGCGCTGTAGCCCGCAACGCGCACCACCAGATGCCTGTACTGATCCGGATGCTTTTGTGCATCCAGCAGAGTTTCCCGGGAAACGACATTGAACTGCATATGGCTTCCCTTGCGGTCAAAATACGTCCGGATGTAATCCACAAACTTGTCCAGTGCCTCATCCCCGGCCAGTGCCGAGGGATGGAATTTCTGATTGAACAGCGTGCCGTTGGACGCGATGCCGTGATCGAGCTTGGAGACGGAATTGGCCGTTGCCGTCGGGCCCTTGGTGTCGTACCCTGCAGTGGGCGAAACGCCGTCTGCCACCGGCATGCCGGCGTACCTTCCGTCCGGCGTGGCACCGGTCTGGGCTCCCAGCGGAACATTGGCCGAAACCGGATACAGCCCGGCCTGAAACATCCCGCCCCTCGGATTTCTGTACTGCAAGAGCGGCTTGCTGTAGGTGTAGGCCGCCTCCCTTGCGATGGCGTCCACCTCATCGTCATCGTTGCCGAATTTCGTGAGCTCCTCGATCCTGTCGTGAATTTCCTGAAACCGCTCCAGGTCCTTTCGGCTGACCGAGCGGCGGATCACCTCCTGCGTCGCCCTTGCCGCCAGCTCCGGAGTCAGCGCCGCGCCCCTTTCGGAGAGCTTTCGGGCCGCATCCCCGGCGATCTGGGCGATCACCACGGAATTCAGCTCCTTTCCGTAATTGAACCGCAGCGCCTTCTTCAGCTCCGCCATAGTGACGGTCTTATCCTCAAACACCAGCTTCTTTACCGTATTCAGGGAGTCCGCCACATTGGCAATGCCAAAGCCCTGCGGCCCCGTGAAGTTGTAGACACACCCGCCCTGCTCCGGTGTCTTTCCGGAATGGATGCAGTCGTCCAGCATGCAGGCAAGAAAGGCAAGAGGCGCCCGTTCCCTGTGGGCCTGATCAATGGCATTGTCCGCATTCACCAGAAGGGAAATGAAATAATTCTGCTGTGTGATATAGGCTTCCTTGAATTCCTCGTAGCTGTGCATCTCCTCCACGGCGCCGGTGCGGGGGCCGATCTGTTCGCCCCGATCCACACCGCTCGAGAACACCAGCTCCAGAGGTCTGCACATGTTGTAAAAGGCGGCATCATGCCATCCCCAGGTCTTGCCCGGTGCCTGCGGCTCCACACAGCCGATGATGCTGTAGCCTCTGGCATCCTGCAGGGTCACGCCCCGGCTCATCAGCGACGGAATGATGACCTCATCGTTGTAATAGGCCGGAAGGCCGATCCCGGTTCTTGTCAGATCGGCCGCGCGAAGCAACAGCTCCCTTGGCGATCCGTTCCACACGCGGATGGACAGTGAAGGCATCGGCAGGAACACGTGCAGGGAGGCCTCAATGCACATAAAGGACAGGTC
>CAYXAN010000073.1:0-8072 GCA_964461705.1 uncultured Sarcina sp.
GTACAGTGCGATCAAGGGTGCCAACGGCGGCGCCAGCTATATCGAATGGCCGAAGGAGCTCCGACTTCGCCGCCCGGCAGCGATGGAGCGTGCGAGAAAGGAACTGGCGGATGAAATTCGATTTTATGAATTCCAGCAGTATTTGTTTGCAGGGCAGTGGAAGGCATTAAAAAGCTATGCCAACCGAAAGGGAATTCAGATCATCGGAGACCTCCCGATCTATGTGGCCTTTGATTCAGCAGATACCTGGAGTCATCCGGAGCTCTTTGAATTGGATGAAAAGGGGTATCCTGTTGTCGTTGCCGGCTGTCCGCCGGACGGATTTTCCGCCACGGGGCAGCTGTGGGGAAACCCCATTTATCGCTGGGAATATCACAGGGAAACCGGATATCGGTGGTGGATTGAGAGAATGGCGAACTGCTTCCGCATGTACGATGCTGTACGGATCGACCATTTTCGCGGGTTTGACGAGTATTATGCCATCCCCTACGGCAATCCCACGGCAGAATTCGGAACATGGCGTCCCGGCCCCGGGCTGGAGCTGTTTCGCGCCGTCCGAAAAGCCTTGGGGAAACAGCAGATCATTGCAGAGGATTTAGGTTATATCACGGACTCTGTGCGAAGACTGGTGAAAACCACAGGCTTTCCGAATATGAAGGTGCTGCAGTTTGCCTTTGATGCCAGAGAGCCCGGGACGGGGGATTATCTTCCGCACAATTATCCCACAAATTGTGTGGTCTATACCGGAACCCATGACAATGAGACGATGCGGGGCTGGTATAACCATGTCTCCAGAAAAGAGCGGGCGTATGCCAGAGATTACGCAGGGGTTTCTTCGGAGAAGACCGCTGCCTGGTCCTTTATCCGGGCGGCCTTCGGATCGGTAGCGGACACCTGCATCATTCCCATGCAGGATTACCTGAATCTGGGTGATGAGGCCAGAATCAATGAACCGTCCACATTGGGAGGAAACTGGGAGTGGCGGATGCTGCCGGATGCCTGCGATGCAAGGCTTGCCGCAAGAATCAGGAGACTGGCCCAAATTTACGGAAGACTGCAGGGAACCTGCGTTTGAGTCGATTGACTGCAGGAAACCTGCGGCCAATCGGCTGTAAGGCGGCATCGTATGGGATTACGATGCCGCATCGCATTTCATCTGTCGAAACAGAAATTCTAAAATAGTGGAACGGGGGACAATACCGATGAGAACATCGGTGTCGTCCACAACAGGAACAAAGTTCTGCTCTGTGACATAACGGAACAGCTCCTCCATATCCGAGTTGGCCCGGACACATTTGTAGTCTCTCCTCCTGCGGACCGTCATCACGGAGCGGGTCTCACAGGAGCGGACATCCTGCGCACTTTTCTGGCGAAAGGCGCGCAGCAGATCTCCCTCACTGAGGGTGCCGAGATATTTGCCGGTTTTTTCGTTGATCATCGGAATCGAAGAAAACTGATGATGCTCGATGCGTTCCACGGCCATGCCGATGGTGTCATCCTCATAGACCAGATCAAGCTCTGACTTGGGCTTCAGAAAAAATAGAATATTCATATGTGATCCCCCGTGGTGTTGCTGCCGCGTTCTGCCTTTTCTCTGTAACACCCCCTGTACAGCAGACAGCACACAGCACATCGTTCAAATTTCAGAACGCTTCGCTCATTTTATCCATGTCATAATGGATCCTTTTCGATCCTTCTTTATCCTTCCCTTTCCCGACTTTGCACCTGCAGGAAAAATCCGGCTGTTATCGTGCGGAATAAAGAATTTTCTCTGCAAGAGCGTCTGCAGCAGCCTTCCCCTGATAATATGCGACGATGGCAAGGCCGAAGGAAATGGCGGTGCCCATGCCGCGGCTGGTGATGATATTGCCGCAGGTGACAGCGGGCTCATCCACACGGCGCGCACCCTTTGCTTCCAGAACCTCATTCACACAGGGATTGCAGGTCGCAGAAAGACCGCGTAAAAGGCCAAGATTCGCAAGAATGGACGGTGCTGCGCAGATGGCTGCGACCGCCTTGTCCTCATCGGCACGGCCTGCAAAGGAAACAACCGCGTCCATAAGCCTTGCACAGCCGGCCAGGTTCGGGGTTCCGGGAATCCCGCCCGGCAGCACAAGCATGCTGTATTCCTCCGGATCGATTTCCTCTATGCATTGTGCGGCTGTGATGACGATGCCGTGGGAGGATTGGATGGTGCTTCGTCCCATGACGGAGACGGTGGTGCAGGGAATCCCCGCACGGTACAGAAGATCTGCAACGGTGAGAGCCTCAATTTCTTCACATCCGTCGGCAAGAAACAGCGCAACCTGAGGTTTTTGCTTTGATACCATATCGACTCCTTTTTCATACCCGTTTATATTTTCTGAACAGCGTCCGCACAGCGTCAAACCGATGCTCGGCCACATCGAGGTTTTCCGAAGGAAAATCGAGGTGGGTGCTGAACAGTTACCATATGTATTATAAAATCCGTCAGCAGGAAATTCTATTTCAATTGTATGAAATGTTTATGAATGAAAAGGCAGGACGGGGATCTTTGTACAAAATAACTGCGATTTCGGACTTCACACAATGATCACAGTTTCATGACGAAACGGTCACATCTTTTCGGTATAACCACAGGTGGAGTTTTCCTGTCCCGAAGACAGATTGTGCGGACGGATCGGAAGGCATGTTTTTAATTACAAACAATAAGGAGACACAAAATGATCGAGGTCCGGCATTTAACCAAGCGATACGGAAGCCGCGTTGCTGTCAGTGATCTTTGCTTTACGGCGGAAAGCGGGAAAATATATGGATTTCTTGGGCCGAACGGCGCGGGAAAGTCGACAACCATGAATATGATGACGGGATATCTTGCGCCCACCGACGGCGTAGTCCTGATCGATGAGCTTGATTTGCAAAAAGAGCCCGAGGAGGCAAGAAAGCGGATCGGTTATCTTCCGGAGGTTCCGCCGGTATATACGGATATGACAGTGCAGGAATATCTTTGCTTTGCTGCAGATTTGAAGAGAGTTCCTCCGATGGAGCGGGGAGATGATATATCCCGGGTGATGGATGCGGCCGATCTTTTGACGGTGCAGGGGAGACTGATCCGCAACCTGTCCAAGGGATATCGGCAAAGGGTAGGTCTGGCGCAGGCACTCATAGGAAATCCGGAAATTCTCATTCTGGACGAGCCGACGGCAGGTCTGGATCCGGAGCAGCAGCGGGAGATGTACGAATATCTGCGTTCGCTCAAGAAGGATCACACGGTCATCATCAGCTCGCATATCCTTTCGGACATCAGTGCGGTGGCGGATTATGTCTGGATCATCAATGAGGGAAAGCTGGTTGCCAGTGATACGCCGGAGCTTTTGCAGAACCGCATGACGACATCCCAGCAGGTTCAGCTGCGGGTAACCGGTGATGAAGAGAGTCTTACCAGGGCACTGAAAGCGATTCCGGGAGTCGGAAAGGTGACGCTGTTAAGAGAAGCGGAGGGAAGCCTTCAATATGTCATCGAATCCGAACAGAAGGAGGACATCCGTCCTGCTGTTTCCCGCGCTGCAGTTTATGCAGGGGGCGCCGTTCTTGGCATCAGCAGAGAGGAAAAGTCACTGGAGGATGTGTTCCTTGCACTGACGGGAGAGGTTCATGACGGCAGCAAGCAGCATATCGTGCCGCAGGAGGTGCAGGAATGATCGCAATTTTAAAGAAAGATCTGGCTTCTTTATTTCACGGCTTTATCGGCTGGCTGTATCTTGCTGTCATGTGGGGGCTGATGTCACTGTACATCGGGAGCAACTGCCTGATCGGTCTGGATGCCGATATTTCAAGTGTATTGTCGGTCTCGTCCGTTCTTATGCTGATCATGCTGCCGGTTTTGTGCATGCGTTCCTTTGCCGAGGAACGCAAATCCAGAACAGATCAGATGATCCTGACGGCGCCGGTTTCCGTGGGGAAGGTGGTTCTTGGCAAATATCTTGCGCTTGCGGTGCTCCACAGCATTGTGACAGCAGGACTTTGCCTGTATCCGCTGCTCTTGTCCCGCTTCGGAACCGTGCCGTATGCGCAAAGCTACACGGGGCTTTTGGGAATGTGGCTGTTCGGACTTGCGGAAACGGCAGTATGCGTTTTCTTTTCCTCTTTGACAGAAAGCGTGATCATTGCGGCGGTTTTGTCCTTTGTCGCCTTGTTCCTGTCCATGGTGATGCCCAACCTGGAGCAGATGATTTCCACCGATGGAAATGTGCTGACTGCGGTGATGAGTGCGCTGGACATACCGTCCCGGTTCGACAGCTTTCTGAACGGAACCGTTGACCTGACGTCCCTGGTCTATCTGGGCTCTGTGATCTTTCTTTTCCTTTTCCTGACAACACAGGTCATACAGAAGAGACGGTATTCCGTATCCAAAAAGACACTCAGCTTTGGGGCGTACTCAACCGGGCTGATCGCGATGGTTCTGGCTGTGGCCGTTGTTGCCAACCTTGCAGTCAACCGGCTTCCCTCAGAGTATACCAAGCTTGATGTTACAGCCGGCGGACTGTATTCGCTGACGGACGAGACAAAGGAGTATCTGAAGGGGCTGGAACAGGACGTGACGATCTACGTTCTGGCAAGCAGCTCGGATATGGATTCTACGTTGGATAAGACGCTGCAGCAGATGGCGGAGCAGTCGGAGCACCTGACCGTTACCTACATCGATCCTGCCTCCAACCCGTCCTTTCTGCAGAATTACAGTGATGTCATGAACTGCTCCTGGAATTCCCTCATAGTGGAGTGCGGCAGCAGGTATAAGATCATTGATTACAGCGATGTGTATGAATACAGCATCGACTATTCTACCTACACGCAGAGCGTCTCGGGGTATGATGCAGAGGGACAGGTGGATTCTGCAGTTGCCTATGTCACCAGTGAAAATATGCCGAAGATTTATATCCTGACCGGCCACGGGGAGGAGAGTCTCGGCAGCAATTTTACCACGGCATTGACGAAGCTTAACTGCGACTATGAGAGTTTGGATCTGATGGTTCATGATTCCATCCCGGAGGATTGCACTGCGCTCCTTATCAACGGACCGACCAGTGATCTGTCCTCCGATGATGCGGACAAGATTTTGTACTATGTGCAGCACGGCGGGGATCTTATTGTCACGACCAATTTTCAGCAGGCGGACGATATGAGCAACTGGAATCAGGTGCTGAATTATTACGGCCTTTCAGTTTCCAAGGGGGTGGTTCTGGAAAACAACCAGGGGTACTACTACCGCTCGGAGGCATACCTTCTGCCGGATATTGAGAATGCGTCCGAGACATCTGCCGTCCGAAACGGCAATGGCTACATTTTCATGGCATATGCACAGGCACTGGAGGAAACAGAGGCAACGGCAGAGGATGAGGTGAGCCTCACCGCGCTTCTCGAGACCTCGGACAGCGCCTATATTCACAGTGATGTAACGACGTCTACGGAGGATTTCACGCAGACCGACGAGGATACCGCAGGACAGTTCCTGCTTGGCGTTAGGGCTGTTGCGGGTGAGGAGGCTTCCGGGACATCGGAGGAGGAACAGGAATCGGATGACGATGACGCCTCTGCAGAGGAAGGTGCGTCGGATGACGAGACGAAGGAGGACGCATCGGAAACGGGCAGTGATACCGTCAGCTATGCTTCAACAGCATATGTATTCAGCTCCGTGCTGACATTTTCGAACGCTGCGGATCAGATGGTTTCCGGCTCCAATTCCTCCTTGTTCTCCAGTCTGATCAGTGCGCTGGTGGAGCAAAACGGAAGCTCCGTCGGGATCTCTGTTGCAGCAAAGAGTGTCAGCTCCTCTTCCCTGACGGTACCGACGATGACAGCCGTCATTGTGAATCTGTTCTGCATTATTCTGATTCCTCTGATGCTGCTGATTGCAGGATTTGTTGCATGGTTTGTGCGCAGGAGGCGCTAGGCCCTTTGTTGTGAGCTTTGAAGGAAGCGGACAGGAGACACGGAATGAAGAGACAGAAAATGCAGATGCTGCTCCTTGGCATCGTTCTGATCATATGTGCCGCAGGGTATGCTGCGGCTGACAGGATTACAAGCAGCAAGGAGGCTGCCGAGCAGAAGAAGGAAGAAGGCGAGTACGCGGCGCTTTCCTTTGATCAATCGATGCTGACGCAGCTGCAGATTGCAAGTGAAAACGGGACGCTGGCTCTTAGCTATGACGGTGAGAGCTGGGAATTTATTGACGACATTGATGCCGAGATGGCAGCAGAAGGCAGTAACTCAGAAACCGATGCAGAAGACAGCACGGCTGCGGAAGACGCCGCAGAAGAGGACGACACAGCAGAAGACAGTACCGCAGAGGAGACTTCGGCAAAGACATACGAGGTGAATTCGTCGAAGGCCGATGAAATTCTGGAGGCGCTGGCAAATCTTACCTGTACGAATGAAATGACGGATGTGACCGACATGGAGCAGTACGGACTGGATGCTCCAAAGGCAACCGTTTCCGTCACGCTGTCTGACGGCACAACGCACACCGTGGAAATCGGAGCGGAGAATACCATGATCAGCTGTCATTACCTTCGTGTGGACGGCGGTGACACCGTCTATACCGTATCAGATGACACGTACGAGCTGTTTTGTCAGACGGATACCGAGGTGGCACAGGAAGCGGCAGAATAGAATGCGGACAGCGGCTGACGCTGCCGGTTATTTTCCGGCCCGCGGGATCTTTTTGGGACCGGCAGAGGGCCGGTGTCTATAAACAAGAATTAGCAGAAGATAACCCCCTCTTTTCCTTGCGGATAGGAGGGGGGATTTTTATAATGAACGGTGTTTCCGTTCCGGTATACGGAAGGGAAACAGACATGCTGTTTATCGTAGATGGCAGCCCTTGAGAACGATGAGTCTTTCGAAGGGATGCTGCATAGGTTTTCGTCTGTCGGGTACGGGCCATACACAAACGAGGCGGATTCCGGGGAAGCTTTGGGTGCTCTCGAGAGAAATGGGGAGAGAGTCAAAAAGAGGGAAGGATGCGCCCACAACCGGAAAGGGAAGCCTCGGGCACAGCGGCAGGCAAAACGAAAGGAGCGAAAATGAAACGCAGGGTAGCAGGATTGGTATTGGCGGCTCTTGCGGCAGCAGGCATACTGGCCGGCTGCGGCAGCAAAGCGGGACCGGCAGAGGGAGGAGCCTTGACCTCTGAGACAGCGCAGGAGCAGGCGGCTGCAGAGGAGGATGACGCGGCCTCGGAAGAAGCGGCGGATGCAGCACAGGAGGCAGCATCGGGCGCAGAGGGAGGAGCCTATGACGGGACGTCTATTCGTGTGGGCTCATTGAAGGGACCCACCACCATGGGGCTGGTGAATCTGATGAAGGCTGCAGAGGAAGACGCCTGTCAGGGAAGCTATGAGTTCACGATGGCATCGGATCCTTCGGAAATCGTAGCCTCCGTGGCCTCCGAGGATCTGGACATTGCAATGATTCCCGCCAATCTGGCGGCGACACTGTACAACAAGACAGAGGGCGGGGTATCCGTCATTGATATCAATACACTGGGTGTCCTCTATGGCGTCACTGCCGATGAGGGGATTTCCTCCGTTGCAGACCTTTCCGGGAAAACCGTTCTGACAACCGGGCAGGGGGCAACACCTGAATATGCCTTAAACTATCTTCTGGAGGCCAACGGGATCCAGGACTGTACGCTGGAGTTTCACTCCGAGGCGACGGAGATTGCGGCGCTTTTGCAGGAGGATCCGACGCAGATCGCTGTTCTTCCGCAGCCCTTTGTTACGGTAGCAAAGGCTCAGAATGATCAGCTGAAGACTGTGTTTTCACTGACGGATGAGTGGGATGCCGTGACGGACAACGGCTCCCGGTTCCTCACAGGTGTCACCGTTGTTCGCAATTCCTATCTGGAGGAGCATCCGGAAGCGGTTGCCGTTTTCATGGAAGAGCATGCGCAGTCGGCACAGGAGGCTCTTTCCGACGTGGAGGGAACGGCTGAGCTGGTGGCAGAATACGGGATTCTTGAGAAGGCAGCGGTCGCACAAAAGGCACTTCCCTATTGCAATATCGTCTGCATCACGGGAGATGATATGAAGGAG
>CAYXAN010000074.1:0-7905 GCA_964461705.1 uncultured Sarcina sp.
ACATCCAGTTCATTGATGACCTCCACATTCTCGCAGGTCTCATTCAGGATGCCTTTTCCGATAACCGGCTTCTCCATGGCCTCCGTCAGCGTATTCCACGTCCCCATGTCCTTCCAGTCACCTGCAAAGCGCATCACCTGAATCCTGGGCTCATGCTCCGCCACCGCGTAATCAAAGGAGATCCTGTTCACGGTCTCGTATTGACGAAAAAGGTCCTGATAATCCGCAAAATCAATCAGCTCATGGGCCTTTTGCAGGACATAGCCGATTTTATATGCAAATACGCCCGCATTCCACAAGGCGCCGGAAGCAATGTACTCCCTGGCCGCTGCGGCATCCGGCTTCTCCCGGAAGGTGGCCACCGGACTGACCGTCTCCTTGGAGGTCGGAATGATGTAGCCATATTTCTCCGAAGGATAGGTCGGCTCAATGCCCATCAGGGTCAGATTATAGTCGCCCGCTTGCGCCAGATCCGACAGCTTCTGCAGGGCTTTAAAATAATCCTCCTTCACATAGGGATCCACCGGACACACCACCACTGCCTCATCCTCCGGGATCCCCTGGACATCATGAAGGTAGGCGGTTGCCAGTGCGATGGCGGGAAAGGTATCCCTCCTGCAGGGCTCCAGAGAAATGCCGATCTCCTCGCCCAGCTGATTTTTGAGCTGTGACACCTGCGAACGACTGGTGGCCACCGTCACCGTAGCCTCCGGATCCACCCTGCGGATCTGCCGGTACATGCGCTGCGCCATGGACTCGTATTCGCCCCCGGCGGTGGGAAAGATCTTGATAAACTGCTTGGAACGAACATCATTGGAAAGAGGCCAGAGCCGCTTTCCTGAGCCTCCGGACAACAGAATAATATGCATAAACCCTCCAAGGTTTAAAGATGACTCCCAATCCGACGCTGCAAGTGACGCGCATTCGCGCGCACTTGGAGAAAGGAGGAACACCATCAGGTGTCCCGAGTTTCAGCGTTCCGCCCGCATGGGATTGTTCAGGAAGTCCTGATAGGTCAGTCGAATCCCTTCCTCCAGCGATGTGGACGCCTCCCAGCCCATTGCCTTTGCCTTGGACACATCCAGCAGCTTTCTGGGGGTTCCGTTCGGCTTCGACGGATCCCAGCGGATCTCACCCTTGTATCCGATCACGCTTGCTGTCAGCTCGGTCAGCTCCCGGATGGTCAGCTCCTTGCCGGTTCCGGCGTTGACCGTCTCATTGCCGGAATAACGGTTCATGAGGAACACGCATAAGTTTGCAAGATCGTCCACATACAAAAACTCGCGAAGGGGCGAACCGTCCCCCCAGCAGGTGACATAAGGCAGGTTCTGCTCCTTGGCCTCATGAAAGCGCCGGATCAGTGCCGGCAGCACATGGCTGTGTGTGGGATGATAATTGTCGTTCGGACCGTAAAGGTTCGTCGGCATCACGGAGATGTAATCGGTGCCGTACTGACGATTCAGAAATTCGCAGTACTTCAAGCCGGAGATCTTGGCCAGTGCATAGGCCTCGTTGGTTTTTTCAAGCGCCCCGGTCAGAAGGCATTCCTCCTTCATGGGCTGCGGCGCCATGCGCGGATAAATGCAGGAGCTCCCCAGAAACTCGAGCTTTCTGCAGCCGTTCTTCCATGCGCTGTGCACCACATTCATTTCCAGAATCATGTTGTCGTACATGAAATCCGCGAGGGCTGACTCGTTGGCCACAATACCGCCCACCTTGGCTGCCGCAAGGAAAACATATTCCGGCCTCTCCTCTGCAAAAAAAGCCTCCACCTGATCCTGACGGGTCAGATCCAGCTCCTTGTGCGTCCTTGTGACAAGATTCGTATACCCCTGCCGCTCCAGCTCGCGCACAATGGCAGAGCCCACCATTCCCCGGTGTCCTGCCACATAAATCTTCGCATTTTTCTCCATAGCGTCCTTCCGTTAGTACTTCCGTTAGTACTTCCGTTGCTGCTTCCGTTGCTGCTTCCGTTGCTGCTTCCGTTGCTGTTTCTGTTATTGCTGCTTCCGTTCCTCACTCATCTCGCTTTGCATGCGTTCCATGGCCGCCTTTTTCATATCGTGCTCCGTCATCCGGCGAACCAGCTGCTCAAAGGAGGTCTTGGTCGGATTCCAGCCCAGCTGTTCCCTTGCTCTGGACGGATCCCCCAAAAGGTTTACCACATCCGTCGGGCGATAGAAATCCGGTGATACCTCCACCAGAATCCGCCCTGTGGCTTTGTCGATCCCCTTTTCCTGTGCGCCCTCTCCCTGCCATTCCAGCTCAATGCCGGCCTCGCGGAATGCAAGAGACGCAAATTCCCGGACAGAGTGCTGCTCGCCCGTGGCAATGACATAATCCTCCGGCTTATCATTCTGAAGGATCAGCCACATGCACTCCACGTAATCCTTCGCATAGCCCCAGTCGCGGAGAGCGGACAGGTTGCCGAGATAAAGCTTATCCTGAAGCCCCTGCGCAATGCGGGCTGCCGCAAGGGTTATTTTGCGTGTGACAAAGGTCTCTCCCCGGCGCTCCGACTCGTGATTGAATAAAATGCCGGAGCAGGCAAACATGCCGTAGGCCTCACGGTATTCCTTCGTGATCCAGAAGCCGTACTGCTTGGCAACCGCATAAGGACTGTAGGGATGGAAGGGTGTGGTCTCCTTCTGGGGAACCTCCTCCACCTTTCCGAAAAGCTCCGAGGTGGAAGCCTGATAAATGCGGCAGGTATCCTTCAGGCCGCACAGACGGACAGCCTCCAGCACGCGAAGCACCCCGACCGCATCAATATCCGCCGTAAACTCAGGTACATCAAAGGAAACCTGCACGTGGGACTGCGCCGCCAGATTGTAAATCTCATCCGGCCGAACCTTGCTGATGATCTGCAGGATGCTCATGGAATCCCCCAGATCTCCGTAATGCAGGTGAAAGTGCGGATCACCCTCCAGATGTGCGATCCGTTCCCTGTATTCCACAGAAGAGCGGCGTATCACCCCGTGTACCTCGTATCCCTTTTCCAGAAGAAACTCGGAAAGATAGGAACCATCCTGTCCGGTAACACCGGTTATCAGTGCTGTTTTAGCCATTGCATCCTTCTCCTTTGTTCAATTTCCATCCATGTCTTCTCATGTCTTCTCATGATTCTTGGGGCAAAAGGCTTTTTGACCTCGTGATGCCCGGTTTGCTGTTCGCTGCTCGCTCCCGCAATCCTCTCATATCTGCCACGTATGATCCGTTCCCTCCTTGAGCTTGGAGTACATCACCACGGCATCTCCCTCCCGAATGTAGGTGTCCCCGTTCGGGATGATCGTCCGTCCCTTGCGGCGCAGCATGACGATCAGCTCCTGCCGGGAGATGTCAAGATCCTTGATCTGCCTTCCGACCCAATCATTTTCCTGCTTGATGATGATCTCCTTCAGATTGATGGAGCCGTCTCCATGGTAATGTCTGGCCCCGATCACCATCGTGTCATTTTCCATAAGAAGCGTGTCCCCGTTCGGCACCATCGGTTCTCCGTTTCGGAGGATGGTGACCAGAATGATCTGCGGGGGAAAACGCACCTCCCGAACCTTTTTGCCGCACCAGGAATGCCCCTTGGGCAGCACCGAGGATACAAACTTCAGATCATGCGTCTCCGAATGCAGCTCCAGCATCCGCAGCTTGGTGTACTGCTCCACAAAGCCTGCCGATATGATACCGGTCGGAATGGCCACCATGCCGACTCCCAGAAAGGTGATGATGATGGCCATGACCTTGCCGGCCGCAGTCACCGGATAAATGTCCCCGTATCCTACGGTCAGCAGCGTGGAAACCGACCACCAGATCCCTGAAAATGCGTTGGCGAACTGTTCCGGCTGGGCATCATGCTCCAGACTGTACATGCACAGGGACGCTGACACCATGAAAATAAGGATCAGACACACGGAGGAAATCAGCTGATTCCTCTTATCATACAATACATTGATGATAACATTGAAGGCGTCATATCGCGTGCTGACCTGAAAGAGCCGGAAAATCCGAATGACGCGGAACATGCGGAAGGCCACCGTTCCGGCAGGAAACACGACCGGGAGGTAGTACGGCAGAAATGTAAACAAATCCACCAGCCCGTAAAAAGAGAACAAAAACCTCAGCAGCGCCATTCCGTAGGATTTCCCCGGGTACAGGAAATCCACCGTCAGAAGCCGCAGTGCATATTCCACGGTAAAAATGATGATGGTGACCAGCTCCAGTCTGTCCAGCGTCGGCGCATACAACGCCGACTCGTCGAAGGTATTGAATATCGTAATAAAAAGATTCAGCAGAATGGTGATGACAATAAAAAGATCAAACACACCACTCGCCACATCCTTCCGTTTGCCGATTTCGATAATCTGAAATATCCGTTCTCTGGCTTTGTTCATTGCCTTCTCTCGTCATCGTCTTCCTTGTTCTGCCGGCAGACACATGCTTCGGCGCTTGCTTCCTGCTGCGGCCGGCATGTGAGCTGCGGTCATCGATGTCCATTATAGCACAGAAGAAACGGCCTTCTTGTGTTCGTTTTGCACAAAGCGGAAAGTCCGTTCCTGTGTCCGTTCCTGTGCGATCACCGTCCAGACGGCGGGTCAGACATCAGCCGGCGGCGGGTCCGGACAAAGGTGTCCGAGACCCGGCCTTTGGCGTAACATTTTTCTTTCCTTTTCGTATCAATCTGTAAAGTCCATGGGCTATAATCTGAGCGGAGGATGATGCTATGACCAAGAAAAAGAACGGACAGTTTCATGAAACAGACCCCAGAGTGCTGCCGGAGGAAACTCTGGAGCAGGTCGGCGGAGGATATTCGGATTCATCGCGTGCAGGAGACTGGTGCTACAATCTTGAAACGCAGCAATGGGAATACCGTGACCGCAGTACCGGAAAGGTTCTGAAAAAGTCATCCGGTCGTCCCTGGTGAGTCCCTGGTGATCGCCGGACGGGATGAAAAAGCATCTGGATTCTGCGTCTGCCTTTTTGTACAATCGGTAGCAGCAGCATTTCATCCCTCCGGAGGTTTTCGACAGCATGAACACAAGGGCTCTTCCCAGAAAAGATTTTTTCCTTATGGCCTGCACTATTGCACTGCCCATCATGGTACAGAATCTGATCAGCACACTGGTCAATACCGCTGACACCGTGATGCTCGGCTATGTCAGCCAGGAGGCCATGGCGGCCTCCTCTCTTGCCGCAAACGTGCATACCGTCATGTGGACTGCCTTTTACGGATTTACCACAGGTGCGGCGGTTCTGGGTGCCCAGTATTGGGGCAAGAAGGATCTTGCCGCCATCGAGCAGGTGCTGGGGCTGACCATCCGCTTCTGCGTAGGGGTCGGACTGGCAGCCTTTCTGGTTTCCTTTCTGATGCCGGCAAGGATCATGTCCTTGTTTACCTCCGATCCTCTCCTTATCTCGGAGGGAGCCAAATATTTGAAGCTGGTCTCCTTTTCCTTCCTGTTTGAATCCTTTTCAACAGGTTATTTTGCAATATTGAGAAGCACAGAAAAGGTGATGCTGCCCAGCATCACCTTCGTTGCCTCCCTTGGCATCAATGTCCTGATGAATGCCGCGTTTATCTTCGGCTTCTTCGGGCTGCCGAAGCTTGGGATCGCAGGCGTTGCCATGGGAACCGTATCCGCCAGAGCCTTTGAGGTTGCGGTCTGTGTGATCCATTCCCTTCTGAGCAAGGACCTGCATTTCCGCATTCAATATGTATTCTCTTCCACCGGAATCCTTCTCCATGATTTCCTGGAGCTTGGACTCCCCGCCTGCTTCAATGACATCGCCTGGGGGCTTGCCTCCTCTATGTTCTCCGTCATTCTGGGACACATGGGAAGCGATACCGTTGCGGCCAACGCCGTCGCCGCCATGGCACTGAATATCGGGGCCATTGTCAGCCGCGGCTTTGCCAACGCCACGACCATCATTGTCGGAAAGGTTCTGGGCACCGGCGATCTGGAGACAGCCAAAACCTATTCCGGCAGGATGCTCTTCATCACCGTTGTGTTCTCCTGTCTGGGCGGCCTTGTCATGCTGGCCATCCGTCCTCTTCTTACGGATATTTACAGCGATAAGCTGACACAGACGGCTGTTTTCTACCTTGGCATCATGTTGGCCATGCAGGCCTACCGCATTGTGGGAGAGGGAATCAACACCTGCCTGATCTGCGGGTGCTTCCGCGCAGGCGGCGATTCCAAATTCGGGGCTGTTGTAGACAGTCTCTGCATGTGGCTCATTGCGGTTCCCGCCATGGCAGCCGCGGCCTACCTGTTCAAGCTCCCTGTGCTGGGAGTGTATTTCGTCATGTGTCTGGACGAATTTGAAAAGATGCCCTTCATCATTCACCATTACCGCAAATTCAACTGGCTTCACAACATCACAAGGGAGCTGCAATAGATAGGCGCTTCAGATAACTGTTCAGCGCCCCTCTCAATTCAGATCTTAATCCTTGTCCATTTCCCGAGCCGGTACCGCACCGCGCCGAAGAGGAATCGACAGGCCTGATCCGCCAGAATGCCCATCCAGATCCCGACCATTCCAAAGCCAAGGACAAAGCCAAACAGATAGGAGGCACCGGTACGGATGATGGTCACGCTGATGGTGGAGGCAATGGCCGTATAGGTGGTGTCCCCTGCGCCCCGAAGGCATCCCATGTAGATCACCTGCGAGATCTGGAACAGAACAACGACGATGATGCAGCGGATGATTTCCACGCCGATGGCGATGATCTCCTTCTCCTCAAAGAAGAGTCCGTACAGCGTCTCCCCGCCGAAGAAATAGAGGACGGCAAGGACGCAGGAAATGCACAGGCCGATTCTCTGACAGGTCTTGCCGTACTGCCATGCCTTGTCCGGCTGCCCCTCTCCAAGGCTTCTGCCGATAAGGGCAACGGCGGCCACCTGCATGCCGTCTCCGAAGGAAAAGGTCAGGCCAAGAATGTTCATGCCGACCTGATGGGCCGCCAGGGCATAGGTTCCCATCCTTGCCGCCATCATCGCCGTGGACATGAAGCCGACGCGCATAAGAACCTGCTCCACAAACACCGATGCCCCCAATCGGACAATGGATATCACCGGCTCCATTGATGGCTTCACCCGCTGGCGCAGCAGGAAGCGGATGCTGACAAAGCCGTTCTCATTCAAAAGGGAGGCCACGCTCATGATGCATGCCACGACCGTTCCGAACACAGTCGCAACGGCAGCGCCCGCGATGCCGAGAGCCGGAAAGCCGAAGTGTCCCTGAATCAGAAGGTAGTTGCATGCGATATTGACAAGGTTTGACACAATATTGGTGCGCATGGCAATCATGGTATTGCCGGATCCGCGCTGTGCCGCATTGATGACCATGGACAGCACATTGAAGATCATTCCGCCCATGATGATGCGGTAATAAATCACCGCCGGTGCGTGCGTGTCGGAGGTGGAGCCGCAGAAGGAAATGATCTGATTGGCAAACAGGACGCAGCAGGTTGAGATGAGGATGGCCGCCGCGATGACAAATACCACCGCTGCCAGCAGGATTTCGTTGGCCGACTGCTGCCTGTGCTCGCCCCTTCTCCTTGCCACCAGAGCGGACACCGACACGTTCATGGCAAAAAACAGCGCAAGCCCCATGAATTTAGGCTGCGTCGTCAGCCCGACCGCCGCCACGGCACTCGCCCCCAGTGAGCTCACCATCAGAGAGTCCACCATTCCGGCCAGAGCAATAAAAAACGACTCGCACACGGCCGGCCAGGCCATCTGCAGCACCTCCGAAATGATTTTCCTGTCAACCCGCCGCATGTTTCCCCTCCTTGGCTGTCCTTGACTTCCGTCACATGGGGCTGTCTGTTTTCCTGATGAAATTGCTGCTTCGCAGCCGGGATCCGGCGAGGAAAACGCTTTCATCAGCGTTTCCCTAATCACACAAAGC
>CAYXAN010000075.1:0-7897 GCA_964461705.1 uncultured Sarcina sp.
CCTGATTTTGAGCAGGTGACCGGGGATGCCAATGTACAGGTTCAGAAGGTTGCCGGCGGAAATCAGGTGATTTTCAAAACCAGAACGCTGGATATGGAGGAGCGCGAGGAGCTGAACAATCTCCTCATGAAGGATTTCGGCGTGGAGGAGACGGCAATTCAGGCGGAGACCATCAGCTCCACGGTTTCCTCCGAAATGCAGAGGGATACCGTCATTGCCGTTATTGTTGCGCTGGTGCTGATGCTGATTTACATCTGGTTCAGATTTAAGGATATGCGTCTTGGCGCGGCGGCCATTCTTGCGCTGGGACATGATGTACTGGTCGTTTTGACGGTCTATTCTGTCCTGCGGATCAGTGTGGGCACGACCTTTGTTGCCTGCATGCTGACCATCGTCGGTTATTCGATCAATGCGACCATCGTTATCTTTGATCGGATTCGTGAGAATCTGGAGAAGAAAAAGAAGGATACGGATCTTGTGGAGCTGACCAACCGCTCCATTACGGGAACCTTGACCAGATCGCTGTTTACATCCCTGACCACCTTCCTTATGGTGCTGACACTCTATATTCTGGGCGTCTCCTCCATTCGTGAGTTTGCACTGCCCATCATGGCCGGCATCGTGGCAGGCTGCTATTCCTCTGTCTGCCTGAGTTCGTCCTTCTGGCTGATGCTCCGGAAGAAGTTCCCTCCCAAGCACGATGACAGCGGTCGGTATGCCCGCCAGAAGAAGGCGGCAGATCAGGCGGAACGCAAGGCACAGCATGAAAAGGCGGTTCGCGACAAGACCGTGGTGTAAGAAATGCGGAAGGATGGGAGTCTCTGATACAGGAGCTAATACAGAGAGCTAATACAGAGAGTGATGCAGAAGGTGCCTTACCGAAACGCAGAAAGAATTTTGTGAAGATTATCAGACAAGGGTCTCAGCTTCCCTTTTGGGTCGCTGAGGCTCTTTGTATTCGATAAAAAGCTTCAGAGGGGAGAGCGGGTAGTTCTATGTCGAAGTGGATGATGTATGCAAAAAGGGCTGACTTTCTTGGCATCGCAGAAAGCCTGTCCTTGTCTCCTGTGACGATTCGTGTGATGAGAAATCGTGACCTGAAGGACGCGGAACAGATGCGAAGGTTTCTTTACGGAACCATTGCAGATCTGAATGCTCCGGAGGAAATTCCGGGATTAAAGGATGCGGCATTTGTTCTCCGGCATAAAATCCTGGAAGGAAAGTGCATCCGCATCATTGGAGATTATGATGTGGACGGGATTTGTTCCACCTATATTCTGTGGCGTCTGCTGACCTATCTGGGCGGGAAGGTCAGTGCCTGCATTCCGGAGCGGCTGCGGGATGGCTACGGCATCAATGACCGACTGGTGGAGAAGGCTGTCAGGGAAGGGGTCGATACGATCATTACCTGTGATAACGGGATTGCAGCTGCCGTACCGCTACAGAAGGCGAAGGACGCGGGACTTACGGTGATCGTGACGGATCATCATGAAATTCCTTTTTCCATGAAGGACGGGCAGAAGGAATACCTCTATCCTCCTGCGGATGTCATTGCAGAGCCGTGGATTCCGGATCACCGGACGGGAAAGCCGATTACGGAGTTCCCGCAGATTTGCGGGGCCGTTGTCGTATATCATTTGGCAAGGCTCCTTTTGGGGAATCCGAATATCACATCACCTGCAGCAATACAGGAGCCGGAGAATGCAGGGGTGCTCAGAGAGCTTTTGGGCTTTGCGGCGCTTGCTACGATCTGTGACGTCATGCCGCTTGCCGGTCCCAACCGTTTGATTGTCAAGGCAGGCCTGAAGGAACTGATGCATACAGACAATCCCGGATTCCGCTGCCTTTTGGCTGCTTCGGGTCTGCAGGGCGAGGAGCTGAGCGTTTATCATGCAGGCTTTGTTCTGGGTCCTTGCCTGAATGCGGCAGGCCGACTGGATACGGCAGACCGGGCATTGGCGCTTCTGCAGGAAAGGGATGAAAATCGGGCAATGCTTCTTGCGGGAGAGTTAAAGCAGCTGAACGACAGTCGTAAGACCATGACGGAGCAGGGTTTTTTGCAGGCGGCTCAGATGGTGGAGAGCCTGTCCCGAAAGGAGAGGGGGCTTGCCGATCACAAAATTCTGGTATTATGGCTTCGGGACTGTCATGAGGCATTGGCAGGCATCATTGCGGGACGGATCAAGGAACACTACCACAGGCCGGTCATTGTTCTGACAAATTCAGATGAGGAGGGTGTGCTGAAGGGATCCGGACGTTCCATAGAGGGCTACGACATGTTTGAGGAGCTCAGTGCCTTCAAGGACCTCTTTCTGAAATTCGGCGGTCACAAAATGGCGGCGGGAATGTCTCTTCGGGAGGAGAATGCCGCCTGCCTGGGGGAAAAACTGAATGCCGCCTGCCGGCTGACGCAGGAGCAGATGCAGGATGTTGTGCACATCGACATGGAGCTGCCGCTTTCCTATGTAACCGTTCCGCTTGTGCGCGAGCTGTCTTTGCTGGAGCCCTGCGGAATAGCCAATACAAAGGCTTTGTTTGCGGCACGGAATCTGCGGCTTCGTAAGACTGCCGTTTTCGGGAAGAGTCGGAATGTCATTCGTCTGGAAGGAACGGACGAGCAGGGCGTTTCCTATGAACTGGTTTGGTTTTTGCCGGAAGAGAAGCTGCCGAAGGAGCTTCAGCGCGGAACCATGCGTGGAAATATTGTTTATGAGCCGAAAATCAATGTCTGGAAGGGGCGGGAAACGCTGCAGTTTGTGATAAAGGATTGGAAGGCGGTGGACGCGCAGGATGGGGAGACAGTATAATACACTCGTCTGCCCACCAATTGTAAGGCCTGTCCCGAAAGAATCGGACAGATGTACCGTGAGGGGCGGTCAGGAGTTCATATATGGCTAGATCGACATTTGCGGGAGGCATTTTCCCTTATTCCGGAAAGGAGCTTTCCCGGGACAAAAGAATCCGGACGGTGGAGCCGCCGGAGGGAGAGATGTTTTTTCCGCTGCAGCAGCATATCGGTGCTCCGGCACTTCCTGTCGTTCGTTCGGGAGAATATGTCTGTAAGGGACAGATGATTGCCAGGGCGGACGGGGAGCTTTCGGCCAATATTTTTTCTTCCGTTTCCGGAAGGGTTATAGGCGTTGAGGAGATTCCTGACGAGACGGGAACGCCGAAGGAAACCATTGTCATCGACAACGACGGGACCTTTCGGGAGGTATATTATCAGGAAAATCCGGATCCCTCTCAAATGTCCAGACAGGACATTTTGATTGCCGTCCGCAATGCCGGTATTGTCGGACTGGGGGGATCGGGGCTGCCGACACATTATAAGCTGATGAGCGCAGGCAGAACCATGGTGAATACCGTCATTGCCAACTGCGTGGAATGTGAACCCTATTTGACAGGAGATTATCGGAGAATTCTGGAGGACCCCTGGAAGGTGATCGGCGGAGTTGCCATTCTGCTGAATCTGTTTCCGAAGGCGAAGGGAATTATTGCCGTTTCAGAATCGAACCGGGAGGGATACCGGATTCTCCGGGAGCTTCTGATCAACAATCCCAGAATTTTCGTACGGCAATGCAAGGACAAGTATCCGCAGGGATCGGAACGCCAGCTGATTCATGCGATTACCGGCAGGACGCTGAACGCCAGAATGCTTCCTTATGAAATCGGGTGTCTCGTGCTGAACACAGAGACATTGATCGCCGTCAATCAGGCCGTCCTCATGCAGGAGCCGCTGTATACCCGAATCCTCACAGTTTCCGGAGCTTCTGCCGCTGCGCCGTGCAATCTTCGCGTGTATTGCGGAGAGACCTATCGCGATGTGCTGGAGCAGGCAGGCGGTCTGCGGAAATTCTGCAAGGAGAGCAATACGCTGTTTCTGGCGGGAGGTCCGTTTACAGGGACACAGATCGTCAACATGGATGCCCCTGTCACCAAGCTTTCTTCTGCTCTGATCTGCCTTCCGATTAAGGAAATACAGGCACAGAAGGAGACACCATGCATTCGCTGCAGAAGATGCACGCAGGTCTGTCCGAATCAGATTGTTCCCATGCAGCTGATTCGTGACGTCAGGACCAACAATAAGCCTGCATTTGTGGAGCATGCAGGTCTTGAGTGCTGTGACTGCGGCTGCTGCAGCTATGTCTGTCCTGCCCGCATTGATCTTGCCGGAGAAATCGGTGCCATGAAGCGGGAGAGTCTGCAGAATGCGGCTCTGGCAGGAGACTACGCAAGGAGGTATCAGGGATGACCGGTAAGTCCTATAAGGCCTTCCGTATGGCCCCATTCATCCGTTCCCGCGTCACCACGGCGGATTTGATGTATCTTGTTGTACTGGCGCTTCTTCCCTGTGCAGGGATGGGAATTTATCACTACGGCTTTCACGCTGCCGTGCTGATCGGCATTGCCGTAGCGGCGGCTATTGTCTGTGAGCTTGTCTGCAGCCTTATCTGGCGCAGCAGGGCGTCGTCCGTTATGGATTATTCCTGCGTGGTTACCGGATTGATCTGCGGGCTTTTGCTTCCTCCTTCGGCGCCGTTCTGGGCCGCCGCCGCTATGTCGGGGCTGGCCATTGTAGTCTTCAAGCATCTGTTCGGCGGTCTGGGTCACAATCTTCTCAACCCTGCGATGGCGGCAAAATGTGTATTGCTGCTGACGTGCCGGGATATGATGCTTGATGTCACTTCTTGGAATTTTGCGGCCGTGTCACCCCTGGAGCTTCTTCGGGACGGGGAGACGCCGGCGCTGATGGACATGCTAAGGGGGTGCACGGCAGGATACATCGGCACGTCCTCTGCATTGGCGGTTCTTGCCGCTGCGGCAATCTTATTTCTGCTCGGGCTCATCGACCTGACGATCCCTGTTGCGGCGATGATCGCCTTTTCGATGGAATATGTTCTGATTGGACGGTACGGACTTTCTCCGTATACGCTGGCCGTTCAGCTGTGCGGCGGCAGCTTTCTGTTCACCTGCTTTATCATGGCGGAGGATTATACCACCTCCCCTGTTTCCGGGGCAGCCAGAATCTGGTACGGTCTTTTTCTGGGATCCGGCATTTTTGCGCTGCGGCAGGCTGGCTTTGACGAGGATGCTGTAGTCTATGCACTTCTTCTGGTCAACCTGCTGCGCCCGCTGCTGGATCACAGGCTGGCACCGAAGCCCTTCGGCTTCTCGGCCCACAGGTGGGTGATTCGGGAGCTTCGGGTTCGAAAGAGGGAGACAGAAAGGCATCCTGATGCGGAGCCGGCTCGTCCCGTGACAGATCCGGCAGCAGCAAAGGAAAGGATAAAAGAGGAAGCAGAAAAGGACGGGAAAAGAAATCCGGGGAAAAAGGAACCGGAAACAATCCCGGAAACAATCCCGGAAAAGATCCCGGAAAAGATCCCGGAAAAGATCCCGAAGGAACGAACTATCGAGGAAATGGACGAGGATTTCAGAAGATTTCAGGAGATCATCGAGAAGGAGGCAAGGGGTCTGGAAACGGCAAGGTATACCGGGGATGATACTCTGCTGAGGCAGGCTTATGCAGAGGCACAGGCACAAAACAGCGAGCCCTCCGGGCATCGTTGAACGGCGGCAAACATACACGCAATAAAGAAAGAGGAGTGCAGAGCTTATGGGAATCATGTATCGCAGTACCCGCAGCAAGAAGGAGAGTGTAACGGCATCCTATGCCATTTTAAAGGGACTTGCCGACGACGGAGGATTGTTTGTTCCAACCGCTTTGCCGAAGCTGGATGTCAGTCTGGAGGCTTTGGCAGGCATGAATTATCAGCAGGTCGCTTATGAGGTGATGAAGCTTTTTCTGACGGACTATACCGAGGAGGAGCTGAAGGGATGCATTGCGGCAGCCTATGATGACAAGTTTGATGCTTCGGATATCGCACCCCTTAAAAAGGCCAATGGTGCATATTATCTGGAGCTGTTCCATGGTCCCACCATTGCCTTTAAGGACATGGCGCTTTCTATCCTGCCTCATCTCATGATTACGGCAGCCAGAAAGAATCATGAAAAAAAGGAAATCGTAATTTTGACGGCCACCTCAGGAGACACCGGAAAGGCTGCTCTGGCCGGCTTTGCCAAGGTACCCGGGACGCGGATCATTGTATTCTACCCCAAGGACGGTGTTTCCTCCATTCAGGAGCGTCAGATGGTTACGCAGGAGGGGGACAATACCTGTGTCATCGGCATCCGGGGCAATTTTGACGATGCGCAAAGCGGCGTGAAAAAGATCTTCACCAACCCGGAGGAAAAAAAGAAGCTTGCAGAGGCCGGCTTCCAGTTTTCATCCGCCAATTCCATCAATATAGGACGTCTGGTGCCGCAAATCGCTTATTATGTCTGGGCTTATACCAGACTTCAGACAAAGGAGCCGGTGAACTTTGTTGTACCAACCGGGAATTTCGGCAATATTCTGGCGGGCTACTATGCCATGAAGCTGGGGGTTCCGGTTCATAAGCTGATCTGTGCCTCCAATACCAATAAGGTGCTGTTCGATTTCTTCCAAACCGGTGAGTACAATCGAAACCGTGAGTTTGTGCTGACATCCTCTCCGTCCATGGACATCCTGATTTCCTCTAATCTGGAGCGTCTGATTTTCCACATCGCAGGAGATGATGCGGAAGCCAACGCGGAATTTATGAAGGAGCTGGCTGAAAAGGGGACATATCGAATCACAGAGAGCATGAAGGAACGTCTGGCGGATTTCTACGGAGGCTGGGCATCCGAGGAGGAAACAGCAGAAGAGATTCACCGGCGCTTTGCTGCGGATCATTATGTCATTGATCCGCATACTGCCGTTGCTTCTTATGTTTATGGGCAGTATCGGGAGGACACCGGTGATACAGCGCAGACGGTGATTGTTTCTACCGCTTCACCTTTTAAGTTTGAAAATTCAGTGATGTCAGCATTGGGACAGCCGTGCGATCTTCCGGATCTGGATCTGGCCGATGCATTGTCTGATATCAGCGGCGTTTCTGTTCCGAAGGCGGTATCAGGCCTGCGCGATGCAAGGGTTTGTCATACCACGGTGTGTGACGGAACCGTGGAGGCAATGACGGCAGAGGTGGAGCGCTTTCTTGGGATCTGAGCTGCGAAGGAGACATCACGGCATGAGTGAAAATGTGATCGTACGTCGGCTGACGGCGCTTCGAAGCGTGATGGCAGCCGGCGGCGTAGATACGCTGCTGATCCCTACGGCAGATTATCACAATTCGGAATATGTAGCGTCCTGCTTTAAGGCAAGAGAGCATTACAGCGGCTTCACAGGCTCTGCAGGCACACTGGCCGTTCGGGCAAACGAGGCGGCACTCTGGACAGACGGGAGATATTTCATTCAGGCAGAGGCAGAGCTGAAGGGAAGCGGCATCCGGCTGATGAAGATGGGGGAGCCGGGGGTACCGACCCTTCATGAATGGCTGCAGGAGACGCTTCCGAATCCATCCGTTCTTGCCTTTGACGGCCGGTGCATTACCAAAAAGGAAGGAGATGAGCTGGCAAAGCTTCTGCCCTCCGGGGCAGTAACCTTTCTGACCGGGGAGGATTTTGCGGCAAAGGCATGGGAGAATCGGCCGGCGCTTCCCTGTACCCCGGTATTGCTTCTGGATGCGGAGCGATATGCGGGAGAAAGCACAGCCTCCAAGCTGGCAAGGCTGCGGGACAAGCTGCAGGAAAAACGGGCAGAGGCCTATGTCAGCAGCAAGCTGGACGAGATTATGTGGCTGTACAACATCCGCGGCAACGATGTGGAGTGCAATCCGGTGGCCTTGTCCTACACCGTGGTAACGAAGACGCAGGCGTTTTTGTATCTGCAGACCGAAGGGGTGACTTGCAGCCTGCGGGACTATGCGAGGGCATACGATATTGCGCTGCGTCCCTATGAGGCATTTTTCACAGA
>CAYXAN010000076.1:0-7836 GCA_964461705.1 uncultured Sarcina sp.
GAGCACATGATCAGATTCAGCGATGCAATCTCCTCACGCCAATGCAGCTGATTGCAGACCTTCAGCCACTTTGCGTGCTGGGCAGCCATCGAATCAATGATGCGGGCAAAGGACTCATAGGTTGCAAAAAATCCGTGCCGACCTGTCAGCAGATACCCCTCCAGCCAGCCCTCGCACATGTGCTCGGACAGCATGGAATCCATGACGCGCCCGTAGGGGGACAGATTGTCATCCGTATCCCGATGCTCGGCATTCCAATCCCTGTTCTGCACCTCGAACACGGCATTCAGACGATTGGAGTTGGTTTCATCCGGTCCGAAAATACGGAAGTTCCTGGACTCCTCGTTGAGCCGGAAGACATCCCGGATGAACTTTCCGACCTCCGTCATATCCTGGCCGTCCCTGCTGCCGTGCTCTTCCCCGATATCGAATGCATAGGCACGGAAATCCGGCATGCGAAGGTCGCGCAGCAGCTTTCCGCCGTTGCCGTGCGGATTGGCTCCGATACGCGCATCGCCCACAGGTGCCAGCGCCTTCAGCTCGGGCAGCAGCTTTCCGTCCTCTGTAAAGAGCTCCTCCGGCTTATAGCTGTGCAGCCAGTCGGAGAGCATCTGCAGATGCTCCGGCTTGTCCATCATGATCGGAACCTGATGTGCCAGATAATTGCCCTCGATGCGGTTTCCGTCCACAACCTTGGGACCGGTCCAGCCCTTGGGCGTGCGCAGTATAATCATCGGCCACACAGGACGGGTGGTGTCCTGGTTGTCCCTCGCGTTCTTTTGAATTGCCTGAATTTTCTCAATGACGGTGTCCATGGTCTCGGCCATCTTGCGGTGCATCGCCATCGGCTCGTCACCCTCGACAAAATAAGGCTCCCAGCCGCAGCCATGGAAGAAATCCGTGATTTCCTCATGACTCATGCGGGCAAAAATCGTAGGGTTCGCAATCTTATAGCCATTCAGATGAAGAATCGGAAGAACCGCTCCGTCGGTGATCGGGTTCAGGAACTTGTTGCTCTGCCAGGAGGTTGCCAGAGGTCCGGTTTCCGCCTCACCGTCTCCCACCGTAACCGCCGCAATCAGATCCGGGTTGTCAAAAACCGCTCCAAAGCCGTGCGCGATGGAATATCCCAGTTCACCGCCCTCGTTGATGGAGCCCGGTGTCTCCGGTGCACAGTGGGAGGGAACGCCGCCCGGGAAGGAAAACTGCTTAAACAGCTTCTGCATGCCGGCTTCATCCTCCGAAATATTCGGATAAATTTCGCTGTAGGAGCCGTCAAGGTAATCGTTTGCGATATAGAAATTTCCGCCGTGTCCGGGTCCGGACAGCAGAATCAGATCCAGATCATAGCGCTTAATGACACGGTTCAGGTGCACAAAAACAAAGTTCTGTCCCGGAACCGTCCCCCAGTGTCCGACAATCTTCTTCTTCACCATATCTGCGGTAAGCGGCTTTTTCAGCAGCGGATTGTCCAGCAGATACAGCTGGCAGGCAGAAAGGTAGTTGGCTGCACGCCAATAAGCATTCATTTTGGTGAGAAGCTCATCGGTGACGGGCCCCTTTTCCTCGCAGACATCGGCATTGTTTAATTTGGTATCACTCATGTTCTGTCTCCTTACGTTCTTGACCATACATAACTGCGCGGTTTGTGAAATAAATAACAACTTCGCTATTATGATATCTCAGGCCCTTCCCTCAAACAATGTATAAATTCACCTTTTTTTGAAATAAAATGCCGACAATCTGATGAAAACAACGAACCTCCCCCTTTCGTGTTTGCCGGATTTCGTATATAATGGTTTTCAGCTTAATCGTTTTCGTAAAATCATTCAGAACCATCTTTGCAAACGGGGAAGCAGGACATGACGGCAGGGCCATAGAAAGCAAGGAGGAGGAAGCTTGAAGCACAATCATTTTCCGTACAGCAATAAGACCGATTACTACCGTCACATCTGCGAGGTCATCCGGCAGGGAGCCTATCAGGACAGCTGGGATTCCCTCTCCGGTTTTCGGATGCCTGCCTGGTTTGAAGAGGCCAAGTTCGGTATTTTCATCCACTGGGGATTGTACAGCGTTCCCGCCTTCCGCAATGAATGGTATTCCCGGAATATGTACGTGCAGGGCAGTCCGGAATTCGAACACCACATCAGGGCCTACGGCCCTCAAAAGGATTTTGGCTACAAGGATTTCATCCCTCTGTTCACTGCCGATCAGTTTGACCCTGATGCCTGGGCCGGGATCTTTGCGGATGCCGGTGCCCGCTATGTCGTTCCGGTTGCGGAGCACCACGACGGCTTTCAGATGTACGAGAGCTTCCTTTCCCGGTTCAATGCTGCTCAAATGGGGCCGAAGCGGGATATTCTCGGCGAGCTGAAGACCGCCGTGGAAGCAAAAGGAATGGTCTTTGCGGCGTCCAGCCATCGGGCTGAACACCATTGGTTTATGGGAGTCGGCAAGGCCTTTGACAGCGACATCAAAGAGCCTCTCTCCTGCGGGGACTTTTACTGGCCCTCCGAGGCCGTCCAGCCGGATCAGCAGGACATCTATGCCAAGCCGGATCCCAGTGAAGAATTTCTGATCGACTGGGTGTGCCGCACCTGTGAAATTGTGGATCGGTATCAGCCCCGCGTGCTTTATTTTGACTGGTGGATTCAGCACAACGCCTACAAGCCGTACCTTCGCATGATTGCCGCTTACTATTACAACCGGGGATTGGAGGAGGGATATCCCACCGCCATCTGCTACAAGCATGACGCGATGGCCTTCGGCTGCGGCGTTGTGGATGTGGAGCGCGGCAAATTTGCCGAGGCAAAGCCTTATCATTGGCAGACGGACACGGCCATCGCACGGAATTCCTGGTGCTACACCACCGGCCTTGATTACAAAAGCAGCCGCGAAATTCTCTGCTATCTTGCGGATGTTGTCAGCAAAAACGGCAATCTTCTCCTGAACGTCGGTCCGAAGGCAGACGGTACGTTTGCCCCCAAGGATCGGCAGATTCTCTCCGACATCGGTGCCTGGCTGCGTACAAACGGTGAGGCGATCTACGGCAGCAGACCCTGGCGCTTTGCAGAGGAAGGACCCACCAGAGAAACCGAGGGACAGTTCAGTGACGGCTCTGCGCCGGAATATACCTCTGAGGATTTTCGATTCACCGCCAATCACGGTGCCGTCTATGCCATCTGCCTGCGCTATCCTTCCGACGGCCGCCTGACCATTCACTCCCTCTCAAAGAGCAAGGATCCTAATAAGCCGACCTTCCACGGCATCATTAAGGATGTGCAGCTTCTTGGTTCCCCGGAAAGAGTTTCCTACTCCATCGATGAAGACGGCCTGCATCTGAAGGCCGTTTCCGTTGACAGCATGTTTCCTGTTGTCATCAAGATCATCACCGATTGAACGATGTCTTATCCGCGCTGTTAAGACGAGAGGTCACCGACATTGTACACGATCTACATTGCAGAAAAGGATCCGTCCGTCATAGAGAAGCTCCGCAGTGACATGGACTGGGGCAAATTATACGTCCGGCCGTGCGGCATCGCCTTTACCGGCGAGCAGACCCTGTCGGAGCTTGCGCGCCTTCGGCCGGATCTTCTGCTGCTTGACCTGTCCCTTCCGGATCTGTCCGGCGCGGAGGTGCTGCGCCGGGCAAGAGATCTTGGATATGCCGGAAAATGCATCCTTTTGTGTGACACGCCATCCTTTCCGATGCTGCAGCAGATCCTTCCCCTCGGCATTCGCGGGTGTCTTTGTCTCCCCGAGGATTTTTCCCTGCTGCCGCAGCTGATGACGGACATTGTCCTTCGTCTGCTGCAGGAGCGCATTCACGGCACCCCGTCACAGGCTGCGGACTCCCTTCCCTGCTCGTCGCCGGAGATTCCCCTTTCCGTCTCGGCATCATCCTCTTCGGACCCCGCCGGAAAATCCGGAAATGCCGCGATCCGATCCTCCCGGGACACCATTTTGAACGATGTCCTTTCCTACATTGAAGCCCATTATCACGAAGACTTAAAGCTGGAGCTCATTGCCCCCATCTTTGGCTACAGCAGTGCCTATCTGGGAAAAATTTTCACCCGAAACTTCGGTGAAAGCTTCAACACCTACATTGACCGCTGTCGCATTGAGCACTCCAAAATGCTCCTTAGAAACGAAAAATGGAAGGTCTACGAGGTAGCCGCCCAGGTTGGCTACAAAAGCGTAGATTACTTCCATAAGAAATTTCACAATTATGTGGGGATGAGCCCGTTGGCATACCGCCGGCAGGAGCTTGGCGGCACACTTTAATCAGCGGTTCTTTAGGGAAACGCTGATGAAAGCGTTTCCCTCGCCGGATCCCAGCTGCGAAGCAGCATTTTCCCTTGCAAATCCGTGCGATCCACCGGAGGTTGCTAAGGAAATGCTGATTTAATCAGCGTTTCCTTAGTGAACTCCTCCGCCCGGCAGCTCCCTCGTCCATCGATAGGCGAGCTCGAACCAGCTCTGACAGGACGGCTCAACAGCACCCCCGTCCCGATCCGCCGTCAGCTTGCTGGCAAGTCCCAGTCCGTGGTTTCCCTTCATATACATGTGCAGCTCCACCGGACGTCCTGCCCTGCGCATCGCCAGCGCAAGCAGCAGTGAATTCTCGGCGGGAACCAGTCCATCCTGATTGGTATGCCAAAGGAAGGCAGGCGGCGTATCCGCGCTGACCTGATGCTCCAGAGACATCTCCTCCTTCAGCTCATCGTATCGATCCCCCAGGAGATTTTCAAAGGATTCCCTGTGGGCAAATTCTCCCGATGTAATCACAGGGTAATTCAACATCATCCCATTGGGGCGCAGCAGCTCGGGGTCTGCATCCATCGCCTTCGCAACAAATTCCTTTTTCCAGAACATTCCGTAGGACGCCGCCAGATGGCCGCCTGCCGAGGACCCCTGAACATAAATCTGATCCGAATCCACATCCCACTCCTTTGCATGCTCCCTTGCAAGCTTCACGGTCCTTGCCAGCTCCAGGAGTGCTGCAGGATAAACCGCAGGACGAACGGAATACCACAGTACAATGGCCTGATATCCGTACGAATTCCACCGCAGTGCAAACATCTCCGCCTCTCTTTGCGAGGTATGGCAATAGCCTCCTCCCGGGCAGATCACCACCAGCGGTCTTTTCTGAACCGATATCTCATCCGAATGGCTGATAAGATAGGTCACCGCATGAGCATATTCCTCCGAACCCTTTCCTCTGATGTCATAGCTCTCGTAAATCACGTCCCGTTCCTCCTTGGGCTTTCCCTGGTGTTTGATGATATCCGTTTGGCCTTCATTCGTCGGAATCCGCCGCAGCATCCCACTGCCGCTCGATTTCATGAAAGGTTCCAAGGGACATCCCGGCAATCGTGTACATAATACATGCCGGTCCAATTATAATTCCGATAAAGACGGTTGTCGAATTGAACATCCATATCAGAATCTCCAGGACCAGCACGGCCAGCATGGCCATGGTTCTGCCGAAATACCTGCGTGAGATCATCATTGAGTTTTTCAATGTCCCGCGCAGGGTATTCTGATATCTTGCGATCAAAGGGAAGGTGTAAATCAGGCAGAAGAAAAACAGAAAGCCTGAAACAATGGTGAGCACCAGAATCCAGGCCGGATTTCCGGAAACCGCATGAAACAGCTGAAGATCCAGATAAATCACATAGATGCACAAGAAAACGATGACCTCCAGAATCATTCCCTGCTTCCAGTTTTCCTTGAAGCTCTCCCAATATTCCTTATAGATATATCCCTCTCTTTCCTCTGCAAGATGCAGGCATACCTTGAAGGCCGCTGCCGTGGATGCACCGATGGTGACGATGGGGATGCAGCCCGCAAACCAGAAAAAATTGACCTGAATCATGTCCCAAAGCCGGCAAAGAAACCGATACAGAGGGCTGTTGGTACTGAAAAATTTCATGACAGCTCCTATCCTTGTGAATCAAATGCTGCGGCATACCGTTCTCAAAAAGGGGGCTGCTCAGTCTGAGCAGTCCCCTCTGTTCACTCTGCCGGAATTTACGTTTGTTATCCGAAGCTATTTTCCCGGTGACTTTCCATATCGGCTTATGCGGCTTACTGCTCGCTCATTGCGGCATCCTCTGCAGCGGCGCGAAGCGTTGCCTCATTCTGCTGGAACTCGACGCACTGATCATAGCCATAGCTTTCTGCCTGAGAAATCATATCCGCCACGATGGAATCGAACTCCTCGTCACTCTTTGCATAGATGGCCTTCCAGGAGTTGGTCTTGATGCAGTCCGCAACCTGATTCCACACCATGGTCAGCTCGTCTGACATCGGCGTTGCCGAATACATGGTTCCGGGGGACAGATTGTAGTCCCAGTCATCGAACAGGCTGTCCAGCGTCGTGGTCCCGTAGTAGTTTCTCCAATCCGCCTCAATGTCTGAATTGGCCTCGCTTGCATAGCTGTCCCACTTCTTGTAGTTGTAGACATCGCCGTTGGAATCCAGGTTCTCGGCATCGATGCCCCAGGTGGTGTTGTTGATCTTGAAGTTGCCGTCCTCAAAGGTTCCGGAATAGCCGTCGGTCATTTCGGTCTTGCCGTCCAGCTTTGCAGACTTTCCAAGATCCGTGAAGCAGGTCTTGCCGTTCTCATCATAGTACCAGCAGACGTCCTTCGGGCCGTACTCGGCTGTCATGCGTCCCTCCGGTGTGCAAAGCCAGTTCAGAATTGCCATGCAGAGCTCAGGATACTCGGTCTTGGCACCGATGGTCCAGGGTCTGTTGCCGCCGTAGATGTTCTGGCCATAGCAGATCGGACGTGCCTCGGAGGGCGGGCAGGGATACATGGCCTTTCCTTCCTCCAGATGTGCCTCTGTGTTATACATGGCAGAGCCAAGGAAGTTAAAGACATTCAGGAATGCCGTGCCGTTCTGATAGTCCTCGACCATGCCGTCATAGCCCTGTGTCTGCGAGTCAGGATCCAGCAGGCCCTTCTGATACAGCGTGTTGTAGAACTTCAGCATCTCCAGATAAGGACCGTCCTCCTGCAGCGCATCATAGTAAACCTGCTCGGTGGGATCGTACAGACCAAAGCCGAACTCATCATAGCCATAATACGCAGAGGCTGTGGATTTTACAAACATGACCATGTTGCCGTCCCAATCACTAAACAGCGACACGCCGTAGGTCGGATTGCCGTTGTCATCCGTCGGGCAGATTTCCTTCATCTGCTCCAGAACATCGATAAGGTCATCCAGATCGTTGATTTTCGGATATCCCAGCTCCTTGTAGAGATCCCATCGAAGATCCCACTCATACATCATTTCCTGACGCTCGGTTGCATCCACGGCGATATCAAAGCCGATGCCGTAGGTGGTACCGCCGGAAATCGACGCATTTTTCTCCAGGGCTGCCGGCATGTGCTCCTTGATGTACGGACCGTACTCGTCCAGCAGATCATCCTCATTCCAATCGTACAAAAGTCCCTTGTCAATTGCCTGCAGATATTCGTCGGAATCATTGCCCCAGATCACCAGGTCGCCGAGGTTGCCGGACTCCATACGTGTCTCATACACGCCGTCCGCATCCTGAATGATGTTCAGCTTCACGTTGAACTTCTCCAGCATAACCTGTGCAAACCATCCGATCTGCTCGCCGGAATAGTTGGCCAGCTGGTCGAACACATCCAGCGTCACGGTTTCCTCCGGGATGACATCCTCCAGAAGCTCATCATAATCCTCTTCGTCGGCATCCTCTGCATCTGCCGTGTCTTCCTCATCGACATCCTCCTCATCTGCTGACGAATCCTCCGCAGCAGAATCGCCGGACGTTCCTGCGGAGCTTCCGCAGGCGGCCAG
>CAYXAN010000077.1:0-7803 GCA_964461705.1 uncultured Sarcina sp.
AGACCGCTTTTGAATCCTACCGAACCGCCGTCCTTACGCGCCTTCGGGAGGAAATGAATGAGACCAGGCACCCGTACCGGGGACTGTCAGAGGAATACCAGGATTATGAAAGCTATATCATTCAGATGCTGAAGGATCAGGGCATTCTGGACACGTCCCGCATTGATACCGACGATGAGACCTATATCGATTGGACAACCAACGAAGTCATCTCCATGGCGGAGTTTTTAAATTACGCTATTTCCATGGACTGGCTGGACGCAAGCCTCATCGACATGGAGGACGAATATGCCTCCGGCTCCGAGGTCTACGCGGCACTTGCGGATGATATCCTGGAGCAGCTGGAGGAGAGCCGGGAGTTTTCCAAGCATCTCTATCATTACATGCTGCAGAACGATGTCATTTCCGGGACACAGGTTTGCATGATTTTGCTGGAGCAGGATGCCGTCACGGTATCTGATGAAGAAGCGGCCGCTCTTTCCTCGGGACAGGAGAGTGCCATGACCTTTATGCAAAACCGGATCAAAAATCTGGATCTTACACCGGCTCAGCTGAGTCTGTATCCTTCGACCGGCTCCATCGTCATCACGGATGTCAATACGGGAGATGTACTGGCCCTGGTTTCGTATCCCGGCTATGACAACAATAAAATGGCAAATGGCGTAGATGCGGACTATTATCGCTCCCTTCAGGAGGATCTTTCCCTGCCGCTGATCAACAATGCCACATATCAGGAAACCGCTCCCGGCTCCACCTTTAAGCCGGTTTCGGCAACAGCGGGTCTGATGGAGGGCGTTATTGATCTCGGCACCATTACGAAGTGTGAGGGCATTTTCACAAAAATCGGTACTCCCGGCCCTCGCTGCTGGGTCTATCCGAACAGTCACGGGAATCTGAATGTAGCCGGCGGCATCACCAATTCCTGCAACATCTTTTTCTATGAGGTCGGTTACCGTCTGGGTCTGGATGAAGACGGCAATTACAATTCGAGCCTTGGCATCGAAAAACTGACCAAATATGTCGATATGTACGGACTGACCGACAAGTCCGGTATCGAAATCGAAGAGAGGTCTCCGCAGGTATCCTCGGAGGATGCGGTTCGTTCCGCCATCGGACAGGGCAATGCCAGCTATACAACGGTCGGCCTTGCACGCTACGTATCGACGATTGCCAACGGCGGCACCTGCTACAATTTAACGCTGATTGACAAAACGGTTTCCAGCGACGGGAAGAATGTGCAGCAAAACTCAGCGACGATCCGCAATGTCATCAATATGGATTCCTCCTACTGGGATGCCATCCATACCGGGATGCGGGGAGTTGTGCAGAATATGAGCTTCTTCTCCGGACTGTCAGTCCATGCCGCAGGTAAAACGGGTACTGCGCAGGAGGCTGAGGACAAGCCGAACCATGCCCTGTTCATCAGCTACGCACCGTATGAATCGCCGCGCATTTCGGTTACCACCCGTGTTGCCAACGGCTACACCTCCTCCTATGCTGCACAGATTACGGAGGCCGTCATGGAATATTATTTCGGAGACAAAACTCTGGAAGAGATCCTGAACACAGAAACGGATGTGGCCGCAACAGCAGCGGATTAGCGGCCGGAGGATGATATATGAGGCATCGGCTGTTTCAAACCTTTTCGTTCAAGCATCTTGACTTCCTGCTGATCCTGCTGGTCGTGATACTCAATGCCGTCGGCGTTGCCGCCATCGGTTCGGCAGAGCAGGATCTACAATCCAAGCAGCTGTACGGCATGCTGCTCGGAATCGGCGTCATGCTGTTGGTATCTGCCATGAATTATCGGGAAATCATCAAGCTTTCCTGGCTGTTTTACGGTATTTGCGTCGTGCTGCTGGTGCTGGTTTTTACGCCTCTTGGCATTTCCAGAGATGACGCCACACGCTGGATTAAGCTAGGACTCACAATTCAGCCCTCAGAATTTGCCAAAATTTTGTTGATTTTGTTTTATGCAAAGTTTATCATGACATATGTGACCAGAATGAAACGGTATATGTGGATCGGCTTGTGCGTGCTTCTTGCCCTTCCGCCTGTGTTGCTTGTCTACAAAGAGCCGGATCTGTCCACAGACATTATGATCTGCGTTATCATCGTCAGCATCCTGTTTGTCTGCGGCCTCAGCTATCGGCTCGTTGCCTGTGTTCTGGTTGTTTCCGTTCCTTCCGCTATCGTTTTCGTGGGGCTGGTCGTTCAGGAGGGGTCTACCCTTCTTCAGCAATATCAGCGCAATCGGATTCTGGCCTGGCTTCATCCGGAGGATTATGCCGATTCGATTGCCTATCAGACGATGAATTCGATCATGGCCATCGGCTCCGGCCAGCTGTTGGGGAAGGGATACAATACCAATGAAATCAGCTCCATGCTCAACAGCGGCTTCATCAGTGAGTCTCAGACGGATTTTATTTTTACCGTCATCGGGGAGGAATTTGGTTTTATTGGCAGCAGCATAGTTGTCATTTTATTGACGTTGATTACCATTCGCTGTTACTACATCGCCAGTAACGCGAAAGATGTAGCCGGTACCGTCATTGCCACAGGTGTGGGGACCTGGATCGGATTTCAGGGATTCATCAATATCGGTGTTGCGACCGGTGTTCTGCCAAACACAGGACTCCCTCTTCCGTTCGTCAGTTATGGCTTGACGTGTCTTATCAGCTTGTATCTTGGACTCGGCTTTGTCTTAAACGTACGCATGCAGAATATGCAGCGGACGTCAAAGAGCGAAGGTCTTCATTTTGGGGGTACAGTATGAACATAGCACTTATCGCGCACGATGCCAAAAAAAAGCTGATGCAGAACTTCTGCATTGCCTATCGCGGCATCCTGAGCAGACACGACCTGTATGCCACGGGTACAACCGGACGGCTGGTGGAGGAGGCGACCAATCTGCCCGTTCACAAGCTCCTTGCCGGTCATCTGGGGGGAGAGCAGCAGATTGGCGCACAGATTGAGAACAACGAGATTGATCTGGTGATTTTCCTGCGGGATCCGTTCAGTGACAATAAGAAGCACGAGCCGGATGTCAACAACATCGTAAGGCTCTGCGACATTCACAATATCCCTCTTGCCACGAACCTTGCTACCGCGGAACTCACCGTAAAGTCTTTGGATCGAGGAGATCTTGAGTGGCGTGAAATGTATAAGTAATCACAGAAAAAAGAGCGGGCGGATAACACAGAAATTGAATATGGCAAGGACTGCAGGTGCAATGCTTGCAGTCCTTGCTTGCGTTTCACTGAGCGGCTGCAGCAAGGAGGTTCCGCTGTCCTTTCAGGATAACGCCGGCTACAGCAATTTTAATTTTACGGTCAGTGAATCCGGTTCGGCAGAGGTGGCTGGGGCCTTTGCCTCCGACATCTGCGTGGTGGACGGTGATTATATCTCGGCAGAGCTCCCCAGTATAGCAGACACGACCTCTGCAGCGTTGTTTGATCTGAACAACCGTGCAGTTCTGTATGCCAAAAACGCCTTCTCCAAGGTTTATCCGGCCAGTCTGACCAAGATTATGACGGCGCTGGTGGCCATGGAAAATGCCGGCCTTGACACCGTTCTGACTGCCTCCTCCAACGTTTATATGAGCGACTGGGATGCCCAAAGGGCCGGTCTTGAGGAGGGAGACACCATGACGCTGGATCAGGCCCTGCACCTTTTGCTGATCCATTCCGACAACGACGTCGCCGTGCTTATCGCGGAAAATCTGGGCGGCTCCACCGACGGATTTATTCAGATGATGAATGCCGAGGCGGTTCGGCTTGGCGCCACGAAAACAAATTTCATCAATTCCAACGGACTGACGGATCAGAATCACTATACCAGTGCCTATGACATGTATCTGATTTTCAATGAGGCCATGCAGTTTCAGAGCTTTCAGGAAACCATTTCCATGTCAACCTACAGCACGGTTTATCATGACAAAAACGGTGCAGACAAGGAGATTACGGTCAATTCCACCAACTCCTACAACATGTCCTATATCACGGCACCGGCAGGCATCACGGTAATCGGCGGAAAGACAGGAACCACGACGGCTGCAGGGCACAACCTGATCCTGTATGTGCGGGATTCCTCCGGTAATCCGTACATTGCCATCGTTATGAAGGCTATTGACAGCGAAGCCTGCTACAATACCATGAACGAGCTGCTGGAGCTGATCGGAAGCTGAGGCTGCAGCGGAGCCGCCAATCGGCGGGCGACAGGTCACAAACGTCCTTTGTGAGCTTTGCGTCAGTCTTGTTTTTGTGCGCCTTGTTCGTTATAATGTGGATAACGAAAGGCAGGTTTTTTCGTTACAAATAAAATAGTCCAGGAGGGCATATCCAGTGGTTCAACTCATCGTAGGCAAAAAAGGAAAAGGCAAGACGAAGTGCTTGTTGGATAAGGTCAACACTGAAGTGAAGAATGTTTCCGGCAATGTGGTTTATCTTGATAAAAGCACGCAGCACATGTTCGAACTCAACAACAGGATTCGTCTGATCTGTGTTCCGGATTACAGTGTGGACAATGCAGACCAGTTCCTTGGTTTTGTAAGCGGGATTTTATCTCAGGATCATGATCTGCAGCAGATGTACTTTGACAGCTTCCTTGATATCGCACACCTTCGGGATGCGGATATTACACCTGCCATCCAGAAGCTCCAGATGCTCAGTGAGCAGTTCAAGGTTGATTTTGTTCTCAGCGTTTCGATGGATGAGGCGGATCTTCCGGAGGCAGCAAGATCTCTGATTTCTGTCTCTCTTTAATTTCTTTTGACACGGGATATATGAGATGGTATCTGTCCGGTACCTGTCAGTTTCAGCGTGAATCGGCCGCTTACGGACGAGTTCACGGTTGAAATCGGCAGGGCTGAGCCGTTACAGAAAGTGCAGAAAGTCTTGGAGGCAGATTCCAAGACTTTCGTTTTGTTCGGAGCATGTGCGTATTCAATGACCTCCAAAAAACATTCCGGGAACACAACACAATCGAACCGATCCGTCGGCCGCAGCCGCAAAAAAAACTCCGGAGGTAGTGGCGGCACGCATCAGAATGCGGGACGTTCCAATGTTGTTCCATATAAGAAATCGATCAATCTTAACATTGGAATGATTCTTTTTGGTGTTGTGTTGGTGTATGTCGTTTATAGTATTATTCGATCGCTGACAGCCAAGCACATTGTGGGCTATGAGGTACGAACCGGCTCCATTTCTTCCAATCAGGTGTATCAGGGGCTTTGTCTTCGGCAGGAAGAGGTGGTAACCAGTGACTACTCCGGATACATCAATTATTATTCGCCCGAAACCGATCGCCTTGCGACCGGCAAGCTGGCGTATACCATTGATGAGTCCGGACAGGTGCAGTCTTCCCTTATTCAGGATTCTGACGGAAGCTCCCTTCTGTCTTCGGATAATTATTCCAGCCTCGTGTCTGATATTGTGTCGTTTGAGGAATCCTTCCGGCCGTCCGATTTTCAAAGTGTTTATGAGTTTAAGACCTCGTTGACGGGTACGATACAGAAGATGGCCAATCGCAGCATTCTTTCTGATCTTTCTTCTCTGTCATCCTCCTCATTGCATTACTGCAATACAACAGACACAGGCTACATTGTCTACAGTGTGGATGGCTATGAGGAAAAAAGCTTTGCTGATCTGGTGACCGGTGATTTTGACGCAACAAATTACACCAAAACAGAACTGACAAACGGAAGCCTCATTGCACAGGGCGATCCTGCATATAAGCTGGAGGTCTCGGAGGATTGGGAAATTGCCATTCAGGTTTCCTCCCGGGAGGATGCTGAAGCACTGCAGGAGCTGGGCGTTGTAAAGGTTCGCTTTCTGAAGAATCAATATGAGTCCTGGGCGACCATCGGAGAGATTCGGGATCCGGGAGACGGACATTATCTGGTACAGCTGACCTTCACCAATTCCATGATGGCCTTTTGTACCGACCGTTTTCTTTCTGTTGAGCTTCAGCTGGATACCACAAAGGGGCTGAAGATTCCGAAATCGGCATTGATCGATGATACCTTCTATGTGGTACCGACAGATTATGTCACAGTCGGTGTAGGGGAAGAAGAAGGTGTTCTGCGTCAGATCATCGATGCAGACGGAGAGAAGAGCACGGAATTTATCAGTGTGACTCCGTATACCAATGAGGACGATCCCGACCATTATTACCTGTCGCAGGATACTCTGCGGGATGGAGACGTCTTGATTAAACCGGATTCTGCGGAAACGCTTACGTTGTCCTCTTCTCTTACGGATACCCTGACAGGTGTCTACAATATCAACAAGGGCTATGCCGATTTTCGCCAGGTCACCAAGATTGCCGAAAATGACGAGTATGCCATTGTAAAGGCAAATTCCACCTATGGCCTGAGAGAATATGACTACATCGTGCTGAATGCAGGTTCTCTGTCACCGGATGAATTTCTGTATGAATAAAAACGAGGACTGTAGAATAAACCGGGGACTTGACAGCGAGGGATCGAGAGTTTTACATTGACATGACCTCATTTTCATTCAATAATAGGTAGGTATGGATACAAAGCAATAGGAGAGAACCTGTATGGGTATATTCGATAATCTGGCCAGCAGACTGAATTATAATACGGATGACGATTATGATAATGAATATGATGACGATATAATGGACGAGGAAGAAGAGGAAGAAGAGCATCACACACTTCACGGAATCTTCGGTTCTCGCAGCAAGTCATCCCGGCAGGACGAGGAGGAGGAAGATGACAGCTATTATAATCCGCCTTCTCAGGGACGTACCGGTCTTCGCTCCGGCAGCCGCTCCGGCGGTGCCCAGCTGACTCCCGTGAACCGAGGCGGCAGGCAGAATCCCGCACCCTCCGGCAAAACGCAGGTTCGGGTGATTAAGCCGAGCTCCTTTGATCAGGCAAGGCAGATTACTGACACGCTTCTGGTTCATCGCACGGTGATCCTGAATCTCGAGGGTCTGGATGTGAACACCGCGCAGCGGATTGTGGATTTTGCATCCGGCTCCTGTTATGCTCTCCACGGGAACTTTATGAAGATTTCCCATTTCATCATTGTCATCACTCCTGAGGATGTCGATATTGCGGGAGACATCAGCGGCGGTCATCCGAACGGTGTTTCCGGTATCCTCGCCAATGCGGCCGCGCAGGGTGGGATGAACGGCATGGGCGGAATGAACGGAATAAGCGGTATGGGAAATGCAAACGACGGATCCGCCAATCCCTTCGTGAACAATACCATCAACATGGGCAGTGCCTATTGATGCAGGTTCATTCAGGCATTTTGAGTTCAGGCGTTTTGAGCCTGTCATTCTGGAACAACAGGAAACGCACCATTTCGGTTCGAGTACGCTCCGCCGGCTGGTGCGTTTCGTTCATGCTTTCGCACAGAGCGGCCAAAGCCTGAGGAAACGGAAGGAATTCGCCGGCTCGTGCAGAAATGAAACAGAGGATAATTTACGATGAGCAAAAATCACAATCGTCTGTCGATCCATAAGGATGGGCAGCCTTGTTATGACATTGTGTACAGCACCGATCTTGACAGTCTGATTCGTGAACTGAAAGGTCTTGGTTATGTGGGAAGGCGCCCCTGCATTGTCACGGATACAAATGTTGCGCCTCTCTATGCCGGGCAGATTGCCCATGAGGTGGAACGCCTGGGGCAAAAGCCGCTGATCTATGCCATTCCTGCAGGAGAAGACAACAAGACATTGGATCAGATCCGGGCTCTTTTGCGCGTTCTTGTAGAAAACCAGTTTGACCGCAGCAGCTATCTGATTGCTCTTGGCGGCGGCGTTGTC
>CAYXAN010000078.1:0-2991 GCA_964461705.1 uncultured Sarcina sp.
TTGACGAGTTCCCATACCTTGTAAAGACAAATTCGGCATTCCCCTCTATCCTGCAGAATGCCTGGGACGAGATCTTGAAGGACAGCAATGTCATGCTGATCCTGTCAGGCTCCCTGACGGGCATGATGCAGAAACATGCGCTGTCTTATGACAGTCCGCTGTATGGACGCAGAACCGCGCAGATGCGCCTGGCACCGCTGCCGTTTACGGACGTATATGCCGTTCAGAGGATGCCCTTTGACCAGGCAGCGGAGCAGTATGCCGTAACGGGCGGCGTTCCGAAATATCTGGAATTTTTTGAGGATGGACGGCCTCTGGAGGAGCAGCTCAAGGATACCGTCCTGTCCCGAAGCGGCTTTTTATATGAGGAGCCTAATTTTCTGCTGAAAAGCGAGTCCGTGACAGCGGTGAACTATTTTTCGATTATTAAGGCGATTGCGGACGGCAATCACAAGCTGGGTAAAATCGCCGGTGTACTTGGACAGGAAACTTCCGCGCTGACGCCCTATTTGTCCACGCTTTCCGATTTGGGCTTTGTGGAGAAGCGGACGCCGATCACAGAAAAGAATCCGGAAAAATCACGCAAGGGCCTGTATTTCATTGCAGACAATTTCATTCGCTTCTGGTTTCGCTATGTCTATCCCTACAAAGGTGAGCTGGAATTGGACAATATGCAGATCGTGCTGGATGAGATGCACAAGGATTTTCGGGAGAAATTCGTTGCGTTTGCTTATGAGGACATCTGTAAGACTATTTTCGCAAAGCTGTGCGGAAACGGGGAGATTTCCTTTGTACCGTCCCGCATCGGTTCTTACTGGCTGAATGATTTTGACGGCGATACGGAAATTGATGTCATGTCCGTGGACCATCAGAACAAGCGGGTATTTGCCGGAGAGTGCAAGTACCATGCGAAACCGGCAGATGCGCCGGTGTACATTGCATTAAAAGACAAAGTGGATCGTGCCGCAGAAATCCGCAAGGCTTTTCCGGGGTATGAGGTGATCTGCGGCGTATTCAGCAAAAGCGGTTTTACGCAGCGCATGCTGGATATTGCAAAGGAAAATCCAAGGATACTTCTGATCAATGAAGATCATTTGGTGTAATTGGGAGGATAAGGAAACGCAGATGATCCGAAGCACGACAAAACGACTGAGCAATTATTTCAAGAGCCATTTGGCCAGTGCATTCATATTGACCTTTTTGGTCTTTGCGGGAATTCTGATCTGGCTTTTGCTGTTCTTTTTGAAGGCGGAATATTACGAATACCTCAGCAGGACCAGCACGGATACAGAGGTGGCGGTGTGCAGAGCACTTGCCGGTTCACTGGATGCTGCGCTGGAGGATGACGTGGAGCAGGGCGCACAGCTGGCCGCGGACACAGGACTGGGAAAGCGGCTTCTGGCAGTGGTGAACGGGAAAAGAGGGGCGGATACAGCGCTCTATACGTACCTGTCCAAAAAGGATTATTCCATCCAGACGGTAGCCGTAGCCCTTCTTGGCTCCGAGGGACTGATTCAGCAGTACGACCTGTATCGGACACCGGCAAGGAGCCTCTGGGGTGAGTCCAACGTGCAGTACCTGACCGCGATGTATGAGGAGGTGATGTCCTCACAGGAAATCCGGAATGTGGCGGGGGATTATTTTCCGAGGGTGAAGGTCTTTTCGGAGCCCTATGTGCATCCTCTTCGGGGCGGCAAGCAGGTGTTTCATATCGCTTATCCTTTCTTGGGTGACGGGTCCGGCATTACGAATTACCGGTATGTACTGGTTGTCACCTATGACCTGAATGCGATCCGCAGCTCTCTGGATGAAATTGATCTGCCGGAAATCAATCTGGCGGAGGGGTATATCGTGGATTCGGACAACATCGTGATTGCCAAGTCCGGCCTGACCACCGGCAAGGAGCAGCTGGACATGGAAACCTCAACCGACGGAATCAGCTATATGAGCCGAGATCTGTCTTATTTTGGCTGGAGGCTGGTGTTCCGGCTGGATGAGTCGGTGCTGAAAAAGCACGTGGACGCCATTTATCGGAGAGGCCTTATCTGGTATCTGTGCATCATCGGGCTCTTTATCACGGCCTGCCTTGCGGAATTTCGGCTTTTCCTGCTGCGGCCTGTGCAGAAGATCTGTGAGGCAATGCAGTCGGTCAAGGAGGGACGCAGGGATTCCATTCAGATCGGCGGCAACAACGAGCTGTGGCAGCTGGCAGGTGAATACAATTCCATGGTGGATGAGCTGGAGATACAGCAGAACAAGGTGGAGGAGCAGCATCAGCAGGCGATGGAATACCAGGCCAGATCCTATGATGCGGAAAGAGAGGCATTGGAATCGCAGATCAACGCGCACTTTATCTGCAACACCCTGGGAGCCATCAGCTATGATGCCAACGATGCCGGCGATGCGAAAACAGCGATCCTGATCAAAAAGCTTTCCAATATTCTGCGGTATTCCTTTGACCGCAAGCTCCAGGAGGTGCTCCTTTTTCAGGAGATATCGTGGATTGAGCAATATCTGTATCTGCAGAAGGAACGATTTGAGAATGTATTTGACTATCATATCGAGTATGATGAGAACTATGGTGACTGGCCCTGCTGCAAGCTGATGCTGCAGCCCTTTGTCGAGAATTCGATTCTGCATGGATTTGAGGGAAGGAAGGAGGGCGGGATGCTCTCGATCCTGGCCAAGGAGGAGGGCGGCAGACTGCACATCGTGATTTCGGACAACGGCAACGGCATGCCGGAGGAAACGGCAGCGGTGATTCAGCGGATTCTGAAGGAGAAGGGGGACAGCTCCAAGATTCAGAGGGGAAAGGTTGGCGTCGGAATCCTCAATGTTGTTGCCCGAATGAGGATGTTTTACGGGAATGATTTTGATGCATCCATGACAACCTCCAAAACGGATGGGACAACCTTCTGCTTTGATGTGCCGCTGCCGATGCTGGAGGCGGCGGATTCGGAGGATCCGGAAGAGGATGCCGAATGGCTTTAG
>CAYXAN010000078.1:3091-4777 GCA_964461705.1 uncultured Sarcina sp.
GAAATCACGGAAGCGGAAATATCGCCGGGATCATTGAGGCAGATCGGATCCTTGTGCGGCAGCCCATCTTAAAATTCTCGCCGAATCTTAAAATAACGCCTCAAAAACACCTCCAAATCTTAGCTGCGTTGGTTGTAGTGCACAACTGCCGCCGAGTATAATTCATACAGCAACTGAATATTGCACAATAAACGCACGGCCACAATTCTGCAAATGTGCAATATTCCCAACAGAAGGCAAGGGAGGGAAAAGCTATGAGACGATCTATGAAACGGATGTCGGCAGCGGCTTTGTCGGCGATCCTGGCAGGAAGCCTGCTGGCCGGCTGCGGCAGCAGCTCATCCACGTCCACATCGACATCTTCGGATGCAGCGGCAGAGGAGACAACGACGGAGGCTGCGGCGGAGGAGACAACAGATTCTGCGGCGGAAGATTCGACGACAACGGATCATACGGCAGCAACCACGGATCAGATCGGCGAGCCGAACGGCGGCGAGGAAGTGACGCTGTGGCATTATTTCGAGCATGAGGCAGAGGCGCTGAATGCGGTCATCAAGGAATACAATGAGTCGCAGAGCGAGATCTACATTGTTCCCACCTATGTATCCCGCGAGGAGCTGATGAAGCAGTATACCATCGGAGCCGTGTCCGGCGATCTTCCGGACATCGGAATGGTGGACTCTCCGGATATGTCCTCTTATATTTCCCTGGGAGTTTTCGCAGACATTACGGAGTATCTGAACGGCTGGGGCGACCTCGACCAGTTCTATGACGGACCGCTTTCCTCCTGCATGGATTCGGAGGGGAACCTCTATGGTCTGCCGAACAATTCCAACTGCCTGGCCATCCTCTGCAACATGGACCTTCTGAATGCGGCAGGCGTTGAACCGCCGACCACCTGGGAGGAGTTCATGGATGTCTGCGAGAAGACAACGGATGCGGCAAACGGCGTGTACGGCTTTGCGATGTGCGCCATCTCCAACGAGGAAGGCACCTTCCAGTTCATCCCGTGGCTTTACGGCGCAGGCGGAAGCGTTGGGGACATTGATTCCGCGGAGGCAGTAACGGCCGTCAGCTTCCTGGGCGATCTGGTTGAGAAGGGCTACATGTCCAACGAGGTTGTGAACTGGGGACAGGGCGATGCACTGAATGCGTTCGTAGCCGGAAAGGCCGCGATGCTGGAGTCCGGAACCTGGCATATTTCGCAGCTGGACGGAGATCTGAAGGACGATGTGAATTTTGAATACAAATACATCGAGATGCCCAGCTATAACGGGAATCAGGCAACCGTCATCGGCGGTGAGAACTTCGGTGTGTGCTCCTCCTCCAAGCATGTTGCGGAGTGCGCGGACTTCCTGATGTTCATGCAGACCGCGCAGAACAATGCAGACTGGTGTGAAATCGCCGGCAAGCTTCCGGTCCGTAAGGACGCCGTGGAGCTGAAGGATTTCTGGACAGAGGATGAGAGATACAAGGTATTCAATGACTCTCTGAACTTCGCAGTAGCCCGCGGACCTCACCCGCAGTGGCCGACCATCTCGGAAGCGGTATGGACGGCAGAGCAGGCGGTTATTCTGGGTCAGTCCTCTGCAGAGGATGCATTGGCTCAGGCGGCCACGGTGATCGATCCGATTGTGGCGGAGACACCTCTGCCGGAAACAGACTGACAGAAGCAGGGAAGGAAAA
>CAYXAN010000078.1:4877-7733 GCA_964461705.1 uncultured Sarcina sp.
AGGGAAGGAAAAGTAACTGTTCAGCACCATCTCGATTTTAATACTCGAAGATGCCTGATGACGTCATCTCCTATCTTAGAGTGACTTGATCTGAAAGCGCAGTCAGCTGTTTCCAGAAAAACGCATGATATGCCGAAGGGGCTGCTGCCGGACAGGCGGCAGCCCTTACTTTATCCGGAAAGGAAGTGGACTCCATGAAATTAACGATGCAGCAAAAGAAAAACAGAGAGGGATATGCCTTTATTCTTCCCGGTTTTATCTACATGGTAGTCATTCTTGGTTACCCTCTTGTATACAACGTGATCCTCAGCGTGCGGAATGTAAACGTCAAGACCTTTGCAGCCAAGACCGATGTTTTCATCGGTCTGCAGAACTACGTTGAACTCTTTCATAACGCGACATTTCTGCTGGTTTTGAAGAATACCTTTGTATTTACCTTCTGGTGTCTTCTGTTCCAGTTTACGATCGGCTTTGTGATGGCACTTTTCTTTTCCAAGAAATTCACGCTGGCGGGACCCATCCGCGGGCTGATTCTGATTGCCTATATGATGCCGATGTCCGTAACGGCTCTTCTTGGCAAGAATATGTTTGATAAGTCCAGCGGCGTGATCAACGACCTTTTGATGAGAGTTGGCCTGATCGGCTCCCCGGTGGACTGGCTTCTGCAGCCGGGAACCGCAATGGCGGCCGTGATCGCCATGAACTGCTGGGTAGGCATTCCCTTCAATATGCTGCTTCTGACCTCGGGACTCACCGGAATCTCGCAGGACGTTCTGGAGGCGGCAGAGGTGGACGGAGCCAACCGGTGGCAGAGATTCTGGAGAGTGACCTTCCCGCTGCTTCGTCCTGCCATCATGGCGGTGCTGATGCTGGGCTTCATCTATACGTTCAAGGCCTTTGATCTGATGTTCATCATGACCTCCGGCGGACCCTTGAATGCGACGGATGTTCTCGGAACCTATGCCTACAACCTCTCCTTCAAGCAGTATGAATTCTCGAAGGGATCCGCGGTTGCCATGGTATTGTTCGTCATATTGTTTATCATCGGCTTGTTCTATCTCAAGATGGTTGCCTCGGAGGATGACTAATGAAAACGATAACCCAGACAGCGGCAAAGCCTCAGACCAATAAAAAAGAGAAGTTTAACCCGGATAAGGTCAGCCTTTCCAACATGACGCCGAGAGAGAGACGCAGAAATGTTATTTGCTGCATCATTGCGGTTCTGGTTGCCGTCGCATTCCTGTTTCCGATTTACTGGCTGGTGTCCATGTCCTTTAAGACGGACGCCGAGTCCTTCGGTAAGGTCGTGACCTATTATCCGCACAATTTCACGCTGGAGCCCTGGACTCTGAACTTCTCGGATTCGGAATTCATCTCTTCCATCAAGAACAGCCTGTGCATTGCGTTTTTGTCGATGTTCCTGTCTCTTGGCTTCGGCGTTACCTGTGCCTATGGCATGGGACGGTATAAGGTGAGAGGCAGCAAGGGCTTCATGCTGACCTTTCTGGTATCACAGATGCTGCCGGCTTCCCTGATGCTGACACCGATGTATCTGATTTTTAATCAGCTGCATTTGCTGGGAACCTATCTGGGACCTGCGATTGCCATTTCCTCCGGCTCGGTTCCCTTCATCGTTGTGACGCTGCGCCCGTATTTTAAGAGCGTTCCGACCTCCCTCGATGATGCGGCCAGGATCGACGGCTGCAACGTGCTGCAGGCCTTTTTCAAGATCATGCTTCCGGCCATCAAGACCGGCATCATCACCGTGCTGGTCATATCCTTCCTGAACGGCTGGAATGATCTGGCCTATTCCATGACCTTCAATGTTCAGTCGGATATGCGTCCTTTGACCGCAAACATTTACAAGTTCCAGAGCAAGTGGGGCACTAAGTGGAACTGCATCATGGCATACGGCACCATTCTGGTTCTGCCGGTCATCTGCCTGTTCGTATTCCTGCAGAAATACATTGTAGGCGGCATGACAGCGGGGGCCGTGAAGGAGTAGAAATATCGCAGCGGTTCCGCTCTGCATCAAGGGTTTCCTTTCGATAAATCCCGATGCGGCGGAATAAGATATCTGCAGATGACCGGTCTGCAGTAAGGAGGATTTCACATGGCAGAGTTACAGACAGTTTCCGTTGAGGAAGGCGGAGCGGCAGGAGATTTTCGCACAACCAGCGACTTTCTGCTGGGATATTTTGGGGAGAAGGACGGAGCACTGACGTATCGGTACGATGCGGAGCACGTGATCATTGAGCCCTGGGGGGAGAACTCGCTGCGCGTGCGGGCGACCAAAGAGGCAGGGATGCCAAACGAGCTGTGGGCGCTGGACGGGAAGCCGGAAGCTGCGGCGTCGAAGGTGGAGATTCAGGACTACAGCGCGTCGATTACCAACGGCAAGATCAAGGCGGTGATCAACAACATCGGCAAGATTACATTCTATAATGACAAGGGGAAGAAGCTTCTGGAGGAATATGTCCGCAACCGCCGCGACATGTTCGCTTCGACCACCAGCTCGCTGGAGGTGGAGGCAAGAGAGTTCAAGCCGATCATCGGCGGGGATTATCAGCTGACCATGCGGTTCGAAGGAAACGACGGCGAGAAGATCTTCGGCATGGGACAGTACCAGCAGGATTTCCTGGATGTCAAGGGTGCGGAGCTTGAGCTGGCGCACCGCAACTCCCAGGCATCGGTTCCGTTCTACATCAGCTCTCTTGGCTACGGCTTTTTGTGGAACAACCCGGCGGTCGGGAAGGTGAACTTCAACAAGAACATCACGAGCTGGGAGGCTGTTTCGACCAAAAAGCTGGACTACTGGATTACGGCAGGCGATACGCCGGCGGAAATTGAGCATGC
>CAYXAN010000079.1:0-7665 GCA_964461705.1 uncultured Sarcina sp.
ATGGGTTGGCACCGGCGGATGAGTTCTGCCGGGAAGTGAGCCGGGAGGTCGAAAGGGCCAAGCAGGACGCAGAACTTAGGAGGCAGTATATGGACTTAGAGGATAAGCTGCGGCATGAACGAAACAGGGCTAGAGCGGAAGGGCTCCAAGAGGGTATCCAAGAGGGCATGCAGAAGGGGCTGGCACAGGGGGAGGTGAAAGGCGAATATCAAGGGACAATCCGAACATTGACGGTTTTGGTCAAGGACGGTACCTTGTCCCTTTCAAGGGCAGCGCAATTGTCGAATCTCAGTGAGGCCGAGTTTACCGCGGCGATGAAACAATTGTCATAGGCCGCGGCCATCCAGTTCCCGATACGTCTGCCGGATGAAGAACAGGGCAATGAGAAACGTCAGAAAATCGGCGGCGGGAAAGGACCACAGCAAACCGCTCAGTCCCCAGAAAACCGGGAAGATCAGCGGAAGAAATACGCCGAAAATGATCTCCCGCACCAGCGATACCGTCGTTGAGGCAAAGGCCTTTCCCAATGCCTGAAGATAGATGAAGGTTCCCTTGTTCAGGGTTGCCAGCGGCATGAGGCACAGATAGATGCGAAAGCATTTGACGGTAAAATCCGTATAATAGCTGCTCTCGTTGGCTGCGCCGAACAATGCCGCAATCTGCAGCGGGAAAAATTCCACAATCACAAGAGCTATGATGCCCACCGTAAATTCTGCCAGCAGAAGTCGGGAGAACAGCGTTCTGGCTCGTTCCCGCTTTCCTGCCCCGATGTTGTACCCCGCAACCGGGATGCAGCCCGCTGCGATACCGATGGCAATGGAGATGGCGATCTGGAAAAACTTCATCACAATGCCCAGCACTGCCAGCGGAATCTGCGCCAGCTCGGCCTGTCCGAAGAGCGGATCCAGCGCCCCGTATTTCATACACATATTCTGCACAGCTGCCATGGAGATCACCATGGAAATCTGTGAAAGAAGGCTTGTAATCCCAAGACACAGGAATCTTCGCATCAGACCCGCATCCGGCCGAAAGCTCCTGTGCTTAAGACGGATTGCCTTCATACGGCACAGATAAGCGACGGACAGTGTCGCTGTCAGCACCTGTCCCAGCACCGTGGCGACAGCGGCTCCCTTCATTCCCCAGCGAAAGACATAGATGAACAGCGGGTCAAGAATGACATTTGTGAGAGCGCCGAGAACCGACGCTGTCATGGCGAACTTCGGACTCCCGTCACTGCGGATGATCGGATTCAGGCATTGTCCCAGCATGTAAAACGGAATCCCAAGCGTGATGTAAAAAAAGTATTCCTTCGCCAGCTGATGCGTTTGCGGATTGACAGAACCACCGAACAGATTCAGTATCGGCTCCTGCATCGTCAGATAAAGACCGGTCAGCACCAGGCTGGTGATCACGCACAGGAGGATGGCGTTTCCGACAGACCGATGGGCGTCCTCCGGTTTGCCCTTTCCCAACGCAATGCTGACAAAGGCGCAGCATCCGTCCCCAATGAAAAGGGCGGCCGCAAGAGCGACCACCGTCAACGGAAAGACCACCGTATTGGCTGCGTTCCCATAAGAGCCAAGATACGAGGCATTCGCGATAAAGATCTGATCAACAATATTGTACAAGGCACCCACCAGCAGAGAAATCACACACGGCACGGCGTATCTGCACATCAGCCCTCCTATGGGCTCGGTTCCCAGAAATTGATTTGATGCATCCATATTTTTCCCTCTTCCAAGCAGGATAACGCTGATTTCATCAGCATCACCCTAAAGCCGATAGATCCTTTGCGCGTTGCCCGCCAGGATCAGTGATTGCTCCGCTTCACTCAGACCGCAGCTGCGCACATATTCCGGTCCTCCGGTCATCCAGACCTTCTTCACCGGATAGGAGGATCCGTAAATGATGTGATCTGCTCCCAGGGTTTTTGCCGCCGTCTTCAGGATCTGCCGGCTCCAGGGCTGGGCGTGAGACAGCTCGAAATAAATGTTGTTCTTCAGCCACTGCCTGACATTGTCAACATTCACGTCAAACCGTCCGTTTCCGGAATCCCGCGGCATCAGCATGTCCTTGAAGGCAAAATATCCCCCGCCCAGCATAGAATGCACCATGATAAGATTCGGGAGCTCCGCAAACATTCCGCTGAACAATTCCCTTCCGATAGCGGTGATCTGATCCTGACATCTGCCGAAGGATCGTCTTAAATTGTTGTAATCCAGAAGGGCACCGCAATCCACCGGGACCGGTGTATGGTGTACATAAACCGGTATTTGACGGTCATTTACCGCACGGAAGAAGCCGCGGAACATCGGATCGTCCAGATAATGATTCCCATAATGAGCGGAAATCTGTACTCCCTTCATTCCCAGGTGCTCCAGACAGCGGTCAAGCTCTTGAAGGCACTGACAATCCCCATACGGCGGAACCACCGCCAGCGCTGCCAGCCTCCCACCGCTTTCGCGCACCCGCTCGGCCATGGCATCGTTGATCCTGCGGCACAGCTCCAGCGTCAGCCATTCCTGACAGCCCGGAAGCTTCAGCAAAGCCTGCTCCACCCCTGCGGCATCCATGTCGGCCATCTGCCTTTCCGGCTCATAATCCCTCTCAAAATAATCCAGATTCGGACAGCCCTTCGGCTTTTCAATCACAAAGGACCAGGTTCCGTCATCCTGCCTTTCCGCCCTTGCATGAACGTCATATTCTCTCGGAACCGCCCGCAGGAAGTCCTCCCGAAAATGCTCGTCGGTAAAAAGCTCCCTTGGCAGCCAGTATACATTTGCATCAATCGTCATGATTTTCCCTCCCGTCATCCTATATGGAGTCCGCCGGAGAGATTAAATACGTGTCCTGTCACGTAATCCGCTTCCTCACTGGCGATATACTGAACCATCGCACCGAATTCCTCTGCGGTTCCGATGTGTCCCAGCGGTATCTGATAGGCGACGGCAGTCACATCATAGTCCTCTGCTGTTTGGGGGGTATGATCATTGATCATGCCGCCTCTTGCAATGCAGTTTACGGTGATCCGCCGAACAGCAAGGGACTGGGCCAGCGAGTAGGTCATGGAGATCACGCCTCCCCGGGCAATGCTGTCTGCAATGTTCTCCCCCAGGAATCCATCCACAGCCCCGGTGCTGGACACCAGAATCACGCGGGCGTGTCCGCTTTTTTCCAGATAAGGCAGGGCATCTCGTATCATCCGATAGCTCTCGGTCACCTGGTGGTGCAGCTTGGCATCCAGAAGCTCATCGGAAATATCCTCCGGTTTTGCCGCCTTTCTCATCCCACCGGTGGCACTGATGACAACGTCCAGGGATCCGAACACGCTTACAATTTTCCGAAATATTTCCTCGTTGCAGGTATCATTGCCGACCGCCACTACCTGTCCCGGCTGCTCCTTGAGCTCTGCAACGATATCACCTGCCTTTTCCGGATTGTGTGTCACCATAATGACATGCATTCCTTGCTCTGCCAGTGCGCGCACCGCTCCCTTCCCGATTTCGCCGGTGGCTCCCGCAAACACGCAAACTCTTCCTTTTAAAGTCAGCATCGTTCCTCTCTCTCGCTTGCGCTTATCCTTTTCAAATAAACCGCTGCGTAATCCATTGATCCGTGTAGTCAAAGGTACTCTTTACCGTGTCACCGAATTCTCCCGGATACTGCTCAGCATCCAAAGCCGGTGTGAAATTGTGTCCCGCACCCTCTACAAAGGCAAGGGTCTTATCGACAGACCTTTCGGCTCTCCGATAAAGGTGCTCGGCCGCGATGTATTCATAGCTCCCCGTCATTCCCATCATCAGAAGCGGAGCCTCAATATGGATCACATTCCCAGGGCCCGTACAATAGCTGGAATCCCAATCGATACCGTAAAGCCTTGTCTCGTCATAATGCAGCTCATGATCTGTACGCACGGCATACGAATTCAGGAAATTCCGGACGGTGGTGCGCAGCGTTCCGTCATGATAATTCTGCGTTCCCTTCTGCGGATTTCTTTTCACTCTGCAGCAACGAACGACATCCCTTTGTACGCTTCCGTCCCTGCGGATCAGATCCCAGGCTTCCTCCGTATGGGAGAAAAAACGCTGCGGATATATCGGAAAAATCTTGTTGTAGGGGGCGATCTGCGTCCCGCCGGGAATCAGCATGGGCTCGTCATCCTCAAACCTCCCGTCCCCGCTGTCAATGACCCGCACGCGCTCCTTTGCATAATCGATGAGATGATTCATGCGTCTTCCCTGGGCACTCACGTATTCCCGCAGGAACTCATCGGTGTAACGGCAGTTTTCAGGATCGTACCCGTTGTCGGGATTAAAAAGGTCCAGTGCCGCATCCCTCTGCAGACCGCTTTCCTCCCGTGTCACGGCAGGATCCAGCGACAGCAGCGTCATGACGCCGTTTCCAAAGTTTGCATCCAGAAAAATCACGGCATCCGCCTTCGGCAGCGCCGCAATGTCGGACAGCGGAATAATTTTGTCCTCATCCTGAAATACGGCATTTCCGTTCTCTGCCACTGCCTGATATGCGCTCATCAGCGTGGCTCCGCCGCTGTGTCCCAGCAGCAGCAGATGCTCTATGCCGGGATAATTCCTCAAATACGCAGCGACCTTTCCCACGTGCTCCAGCTTTCGATCCAACGCGATCGTGTGATCCGGAAAATAGGAGACCGCCACGACATAGCCCCTCTTGGCCAGCTCCAGCGCCGGTGTGAATTCAAAATAGCAATCATCGGAATGCTGCAGCAGGATTCCCACATGATTTTTGTCACCCGGGTGAAGCGGTTCATACATCATCACCGGAACCGCATTGGCGTGGATGCCGTCGATCACTGCATAGGTTCTTTTGATTTCATTCATCATGATATTTGACCTTTCGATCCTTCCCGGAGTTTTGACACGACGACGGGAAGGAAGCTGCCATCTGAAACAATCTCCTGCTCATTTTCCGGCCATGCAGCAGGCAACAAAGTGGTTCGGTGCCACCTCCCTTAGCTCCTGCGGCAGCTGACACTGCTTTGTCGCATAGGGGCATCTGGGCGCAAAGCGGCAGCCGGGCTCCGGGTTGATCGGAGATGTGATTTCTCCCTTCAGCTTCACACGCTTCATCGGATGAAAAATATCCGTGGAGGGAATGGCTGACAGCAGCGCCTTTGTATAGGGGTGCACCGTCTCGCGGAACAGTTCCTCCGTCGGTGCCTTTTCCACCATCTGGCCAAGATACATCACACAGATATGATCTGAAATGTGACGCACCACGGACAGATCATGCGTGACAAACATATAGGCAACCCCGGTCTTATCCTGAAGATCCATCAGAAGGTTCAATACCTGTGCCTGGATGGAGACATCCAGTGCGGATACCGGTTCATCGCAGACGACAAATTCCGGATTCAGGGCAAGGGCTCTGGCAATGCCCACCCGCTGCCTTCGTCCGCCGTCCAGCTCATGCGGATAAGATTGCCGCAGCCTCTGATCAATTCCGACCAGCTCCATCAGCCGGTTTGCTTCATCAAGCAGCTCCTGCTTCGTCCGGAATCTTCCGGAATTTTTCAACGGCTCAAGAATGGTGTCCTCCACGCGAAACCGTGGATTCAAACTCGAATAAGGATCCTGAAAGACAATCTGGACCTTCTCACGCACATTTCGAAGCTCCTTCCCCTTCACGTGCGTGATGTCCTTTCCGTCAAGGAGGACCTTCCCGTCCGTGGCATCCTGCAGCCGGATCATGGTTCTTCCGAGTGTACTTTTCCCACAGCCGGATTCCCCCACAACACCTAAGGTTTCTCCCTTTTCGATCGTAAAGGAAACATCGTCCACCGCGTGGTTGATCCCGGCCGGAACCTTAAAATATTTTTTTAAATGTTGCACTTCCATCAATGACATGGCTTCCCTCATCTCTCCGGATTGCAGCATCTGCAAAGGTGACCGGTCGATACCTCTGTCATCGGGATCTCTCCTTCGCAGCATGCGCTCACGGCTCTTGGACATCTTGGCGCAAATTTACAGCCCCTGGGCAGATCGGTCGGATCCGGAACGGAGCCTGCGATCGGCCTCAGCCGCTTTTCCTTCCCGTTCATACTGGGCAAGGACTGGAACAATCCCCTGGTATAGGGATGCGCCGGGGAAAGAAACAGCTGCTCCTTGGACGCATACTCAATGATCTCTCCCGCATAGACCACAGCAACCCGGTCCGCCGTCTCCGCCACCACTCCCAGATCGTGGGTGATCAGAATCATGGAGGTTCCGTACCGACTCTTCAAATCCTTGATCAAATCCAGAACCTGTGCCTGAATGGTGACATCCAAGGCCGTCGTCGGCTCATCGGCCAGAAGCAGTGCGGGATTGCAGGCAAGCGCCATAGCGATCACCACGCGCTGCTTCATCCCGCCCGAAAATTCAAAGGGATATTCTGCAGCCCGCTCCGCCGGAATCCCGACCAGCTCCAGCATTTCCCTTGCTCGCTCCTGTGCCTTTTCCCGGGAATCCTCACTGTGAAGCAGAATTCCCTCTGCAATCTGCTCTCCTACCGTCATAATCGGATTTAATGCGGTCATCGGATCCTGAAAGATCATGGCAATCCTTCCGCCGCGAATATTCCTCATTTTCTCCTTCGGAAGTCCCAGCAGCTCCTCGTTCTCCAGCCAGACCCTTCCGCCTAAAAGCTTGGCCGGAGGATCGGGCAGAATTCCCAGGATCGCCTTCGCGATCGTTGTCTTGCCGGCGCCGGTTTCCCCGACCAGCGCAAGGGTCTCACCCTTTTGAACCTCAAACGAGACATGATTGACCGCCTGCACAATTTTCTTTCCGGAGGTATAGATGACCGTCAAATCCTCAACCTTCAGAAATGTATTCTCTGTGTTCATATCTTTTCCCTCTGCAGCACCTTGCTGAAGCTCCTGCTCCGATTTTCCGTACCTTGCTGCCGTTGTCGGCAGCTCTGACTGTTTCCGGCTGCTGCCGGCATTGTCGCCGGTTCCTTACTTTCTCAGCTTCGGATCCATGGCATCGCGAAGACCGTCTCCGATCAGATTGATGGCAAGGACCGTCACGGCGATTACGATTCCCGGAAACATAATCAAATAGGGATAATTCAGGATATGAGACCTCGCATCCGCCAGCAGTGCGCCCCACTCCGGTGTCGGCGGCTGAACCCCCAGGCCGATATAGGACAAGGCTGCCGCCATCGTGATGTTCATTCCAATCCCCATCGTTGCATCCACAATGACCGGCGAAATCACATTCGGAAGCATGTGACGGAACATGATACTGAGCCGGGAACAGTTGATGGACTCTGCCGCCTCCAGATATTCCTTAGAGCGCTCCGCAAGGATCTGTCCCCGGATCAGGCGCACTCCTGTAGGGACATTTCCGACCGCCAGTGCAATGACGGTATTGACAAATCCCGCACCCAGCGTCGCCGATATCAGGATGCACAGCAGAATGCTGGGAAGAGACGACCAAATGTCGATCAGACGCATGATGACAGTCTCAACCTTTCCGCCCAGATATCCTGCAAAGCTGCCGATGACGGTTCCTGCGGCAGAGCCGACAATGGCCGCACACACGCCCAGGGCCAGCGAATATCTCCCGCCGTACAGGATGCGGGTCAGCTGATCTCTTCCCATTCCGTCTGTTCCGAACAGATGTGCACGGCTGGGTCCCTGAT
>CAYXAN010000080.1:0-7664 GCA_964461705.1 uncultured Sarcina sp.
GTACAGGTAGGCGGCGCAGGGAACAAACCAGCAGCCGGCAAACCCGTTCCAGTCCGTCACCTCCCGGCGATCTGCCGAATAGGTATACCCGAAGGCTCCGTCCTCTCTTTGCAGGGCAATGACCGTGTCCATCGTCTGACGGGCACTTCTCATCCACTGCTTTGGATAGGTCTTCCCCTTTGAGCTCAGATAATCCATGGTCTTGAGCATATAGTGCAGCGCGCTTCCGACAGTGTAGGCGCAGTGCACGTTTCTCGCAAGGCCAAACTGAGACCACCAGCCGTTCACATGGCGCGCTCTTTCGTTTGCCGCTCTTACCTCCTCATTGGCAAGGCCGGAGGATTCATTGTGCGCATCCTCCAGGGTATCCGCATCAATCGGCGAGGTCAGGTCATACAGGAGACCTGAGGCCTCGTTGTAAACGCCGGCGATCTGATCAAACATCTCTCTTCCGGTTCTGGCTCCTGTTTTCTTCAAAAGCCCGTCTCCCAGGATCTCCTCCCCCAGCACCAGAGGGTAGGCCAGAACACCGCCGCCGGTCCAGCCGATCTCCTTGACGTTTCTCCACGGACGGAGCCTGGGATTGGCCGGAGGAAGGCAGTTGCAGTTCGTATATTCCCCGGTCTGCGGATCCCAGCTGATGGTAAGAAGGCTGTTCATGCAGCCTTCCACAGCCTCCCTGAAGCTCTTATGATACTGCGGCCTCTTGTGCCTTAGGGCATACTCCTTGCGGATGATCTGATGCAGAGCGAGCCTCGGCGCCGACAAATCGGCTGCTTTTTCATAATAGATCCTTCCGGTTACGGATGCCCTGCAGAATAACTGCCTCACCGATGCTCCCGGTCTTCTTTTGTTGATAAAGGAAACGGGATCGTTGGTGTAGCCAAGGCTGATGCCGCAGCGGTTCGGAAGCTCGGCAAACAGGCCGTTGTGCAGGAAATTCCTGCTTTCGTTATCCCAGGTCTTGCTTCCCTGGCCTTCCTCTGCCGGGCTCTGGGGCTGAATTTCCTCCGCTGCCGAGCCCTGCGTTCGAATTCCTTCCTCTGCCGGATTCTCCATTCGGATTCCCTCCGCCGCCGGGTTCTCCGTTCGGATTCCTTCCTCTGCCGGATTCTCCGTTCGGATTCCCTCCGCCGCCGGATTCTCCGTTCGGATTCCTTCCGCCGCCGCGTAGGGCTCCACCGTTACGGCAAGGACGCCCTCCTCGCTGCAGACCGCCGACAGCGGCATGGCTGCGCGATCCGCACGGAATTCCCACCTTGCCGCACGGAACACATCCTTCGTTCCGTCTTTCCCGGCGTCTTCCTTTGTGTCTTTTTCTTCACACAGCAGGGGAAATTCTCCGGCATGAACCTGCGCCGCATTGTTGTCACCGTAAATGCAGCAGGGAATCACATGGAAGGATTCCTCTGCCTCCTCCAAGGCTGCCGACAGGCGCACCTGTGTCGGTTTTTCTGACTCTGCCGACAGGGAATACGTCATATAATCCTCATCTCCTGCCGTCAGCGCAAGCTGAATCCGGATTTCCTCCTCCCGGATCTCAGATGCCGCATCCTTCTTGATCCAGCTGCCGTCCTTTAAATATTCCAGCTGCAGCCTGATTCCTTTGCCATTGCAATACACTGTGCTCATCGCCTCTCCTGTTTGCTGCCTCTTCCGCTCTTCCTGCGTCTTGATGCCTTCCGCTCTTCCTGCATTCTCTGTGCCTTCTGCGTGTTCTGTGCCTTATACCTTCCGCACGTTCTGCGTCCTCAGAGCCTTCTGCACGTTCTGCACCCTCAGTGCCTTCTGCGCGTTCCGTCCCGGCGGTCGTCAGACATCACGGTCCAGGTCTTCGCCCGGATGAAGCTGCAGACGGATTTCCTGCCCGTTCATCCTAAGCGGAAGGTCGGCAGCCTGATCCGCATGAAGGCAAAGGTGTGTAACCCTTCCTTCCTTCCATGTCATGGAAAGCTCCAGACCACCGACAAGCCGCATTCCCCGGACTGATCCGCTCGCCCAGGCCTTCGGCAGTGCCGGCAGCAGGACAATCCGTCTTTCATCCGCCTGCACCAGCATCTCATTCATTGCGGCGCAGATGCCGAAATTTCCGTCAATCTGGAAGGGAGGATGCTTATCAAACAGGTTCGGATACGTAGAGATTTCCAGCATCTTCACGATGTTGTCGTATGCCTTCTCTCCCTCCCATAGGCTTGCATAATGACAGGTAATCCAGGCTCTGCTCCAGCCGGTGTGGCCGCCTCCGTGCTCCAGACGGTATTCCAGAGTTTTTTTACAGGCCGCGGCCAGCTCCGGCGTTCCGTCCACGGTGATTTCCTTTCCGGGATACAAGCCGTACAGATGCGAGATGTGCCGATGTCCGGGCTCTGCCTCCTCGTAATCCTCCATCCATTCCATGATCCGTCCGCTTTTGCTGATGCGGTTCGGCATCAGACGATCCATGCATTCCCGAATCTGCTCCATCAGGCCGGCGATGTCTCCCGCATCCGGAATCTCACAGTCTGCCGGCACCTTGTGCTCCAGCTCCTCCCAGGCTCCCAGGCATCCCCGGAACAGCTCCCGCAGGATCTGATTGTCCATCGTGGCGCCGATGCAGCAGCAGCCCTTTTCTCCGTTTGGCAGGATGTAGGTGTTCTCGGGAGACACGGAAGGATTGGTCACAAGATACCCGTCCTTCTCCTCCAGATAATCCACGAAAAACAGCGCCGCCTCCGCCATCACAGGAAACGCCTCCTTCAGGAAATCCAGGTCCTTTGTGTAGCGGTAATGCATCCACAGATGTGTGCACAGCCAAGCGCCTCCCAGCACCCAGTAGGTTCCCGGATACCAGGTGTCCTGCGGCGCGGTATCTGCGTGAATGTCCGTGTTGTGATGAGCAACGAACCCCCTGCAGCCGTACATCTGCCTTGCCGTATATCTTCCGTTGATCCGAACCCTTTTCAGCAGCTCAAACAGAGGCAGATGGCACTCGGACAAATTGCAGGCCTCCACATGCCAGTAGTTCATTTCGGTATTGATGTTGATGGTATATTTGCTGTCCCACGGAGGGAAAAATTCCTGATTCCACAAACCCTGGAGCGTTGTCGGAAGCCCGCCCTCCCGACTGGCCGCAATGGCAAGATACCTGCCGTAATCATAGAGGAGCCCCATCAGGCCGACATCTTCCATCCCGTTTTGAAGTGCCGCAAGCCTCTCGTCTGTCGGCACATCATCGTATTGGTGCATTCCCTCCAGAGAAAAGCAAAAGCGGTCATACAATCCCTTGTGGTCTTCGATATGCTCCTTTCGCAGCGTCTCGTAGGATTTCTCCATTACCTGCTCCAGCCGCTTTTTCATGCGAAACGCCAGGAGAGCTTGAAGAGCCTCTTGATACCGCAGTTCCTTTTTCTCGAACCGGTCAAGGTGTTCCGCCGCAGCGAAGGGTGCCGCAGTCAGATCGGAATTTCCTGTTTGGCCGGAGTCCTCCGGTTTACCGGAATTCCCCGATTTGCCGGAAGTATTTTCTGTTTTCGCAGGCCCCTCTCCCTTCAAGGCAAAGCGGTTCATCCAGGCTTCCTTTTCCGCTTCTGTACAGTGGTAGGTCGTATCCGCCGTAAAATACAGCGTCACCTCCGACGCATCCTCCACCTTAAGACACTCTCCCTGCGTATACACTCGTCCGTCCCTTGACGCTGCTCGAAGCTCCATGGCAAATTCGTATCCGCCCCGTCCGAGATTGCCGAAAAGGAGAATGCCGTTATCACCTGTCCTGCGCGTTCCGTCAAACCAGCTTTCCCGGCGAAGCTTTACCATGAAGCTCACCTTCCCGGCACCCTTTGTCCGAAAGCGCAGGATGATGCAGTCCGCGGGATGGGATGCGAAAATCTCCCTTTCACAGATGCAGCCGTCCACGGTGAACTCTGTCCGGCAGATCGCCGTTTCCAGATCCAGACTCCGCGTGTAATCCGTCACCCTCTCTCCCAGCACCATGTCCCTTATTTTGCCGCTTTTACGGACGCGTGCCCCCGGCAGCGAATCGAAAAAGAACTCGATTTCACCCAGGGTCTGATACGGATGCATTCCCTCCGGACAGCCGGAGAGGCTCGTCTCCATCAGGTGCTCAGCCGAGGATATCCTGCCCTCCCGCAGAAGGCGGCGGATTTCGGGCAGACTGCTGAGTGCATCCGGATTGTGCCGGTTCACCGGGCCTCCCAGCCACATGCTCTCCTCGTTTACCTGAATTTTCTCCCGGTCGGTTCCGCCGTAAATCATGGCGCCAAGTCTTCCGTTTCCGATGGGAAGGGCCTCCTCCCACACGGATGCCGGTTTTTTGTACCAGAGTCTGCTCATGCCGCTCCTCCTTACAAATCCTTTCCTTCCGAAGCCTTTCTTTCGAACGCAGCTTCCAAGCCCTGATTCAGCGCTGCTGTTCCAAGCCTCTGTCACGAATCTTCCTGATCCGATTTCTCTTCCGATCCTTGCTTCCGGGCCTCAGTCCGCAACGACGCCCTTCTGCAGCATAATGTTGGCGTACAGAGCGGTCTCGCCGGTAGCAATGATCGCGTAGACCTTCTTTGCTTCTTCGTAAAAGGCAAAGCGCTCCATCTCTCCGATGGCCGCTTCCTTTCTGTCGTCGTATCTGGACACGATTTCCTTATAGCGATCCCAGATCGGCGTCTTGACCGGATCCCCCGGCATGACCTCCATCAGATTCACCGGGTGCTCCACATAGGTATCCAGCGGAAAAACCTGCAGGATCGCATCCAGAATTTCCGGCACCCCGTGACCGTCCATGCGGATGACAATGGCATCCTTTCCCATGGATTCCGCCGGGAAATTCCCGTCTGCAATGACCAGCCGGTCACTGTGCCCCATTTCACTGAGTACCTTCAAAAGCTCCGGCGATAAGATTTTCGGTATTCCCTTCAGCATGTCAAACCTCCTGTATCTCTCTGTCACTTTGTTGTCTATTTCCTGTAAAAACTCCGGACAGCGGCTGCGCGTCTGTGCGATGCGGCGGTTCAGATGGCCTTCGCCCGGTATTCTTCTATTCCTCCCACAGCTCCTGCCAGCGCTCTGCACCGGGCCACAGGAAAACCTGTCCCTTGATCAGCCGGCAGTTTTTATCTGCCTTTCGTATCATTTCCATCTCCTCCTTTGTGAGCGGATCCTCCGTGACACACTGAAGATTCGACGTATATTGAGGCTCCTTCACAGAAAAAGGAATCGGGATCTGACCCCTTTGCACTGCCCACTTCAGGCAGATGATGGCCGGGTGAACGCCGTGCCTTTTTGCAATTTCCAGGATCTCCGGCATCTGCGTATCCGCAACGTCCTCCGCCGTCCGGTCTCTTTCCGGCCGGGAGGGAGAACCGATGGGGCAGTAGCCGATGGGCTGAATTCCATTGGATACTGCATAGTCATACAGCTCCTGCTGCTGGAAGCCGGGATGCAGCTCCATCTCCAGAAAGGCCGGTTTAATCCTGCACAGCGGCAGCACTGCCTTGAGCTTTGCCACCGTCATGTTCGACATGCCGATGTATCTGACCTTTCCCTCGTCCGCCAGCTCTTCACACTGCCGCCAGGTGTGCATGAATTCGTCTGCCGAAAACGGTCTGGAATTCGGATTTCTGGACTCTCCGCTGCAGCCCGGTGCATGATAATTCGGAAACGGCCAGTGAACCAGATACAGATCCAGATAGGACAGCCGAAGATCCGAAAGACTCTTTTCACAGGCCTCCCGCACCCGGTCATGCATATCGTTCCAGACCTTGGAGGTGACAAACAGCTCCTTTCTCGAAACGATTCCCTCCTGCAGAGCCCGCTCGATGCTGACGCCGATGCGGTCCTCGTTCTGATAAACCGAGGCGCAGTCGATCATCCGGTAGCCGACCTGAATACCTCCGTAAACCGCCTCTGCGATCTGCTCCGCCGTATATTTGTCCGATCCGAAGGTCCCAAGGCCGATGGCCGGAACCCTTGTGCCGTCCGCAAGAATCCTCTGCGGAATGCTTGCCTGTTCTATAACCTTTGACATAAATACCTCCTTCACCTCTCCTTTCCTCATTTGAAGCCTTTGCCGCACATGCAGCGCGGGGCAGCTCATCACCATCGATTGATCCTCAAAGGACTCCACCGTCACCCTGACTGTTCCTGCCTCCAGATCCCAGCAAAGGCTTCGAAGGCAGGCTCTTGTCCGAACCATCAGATTGCGGATACAGCCCCGGTTCCATTCCCCCGGAAGGGCCGGCAGCAATTCTACCTTTCCCCGCTCCGAATAGACAAGGGCTTCGTTGATTACTCCTAAAAGTCCCAGAAGAGTGTCGGTGCAGTAAACACCCTCGCACCGGTCTGTGTTGTGGTCGGTAAGAAGACTGCTGTAGAAAATATCGCTGTGATACAGAAGGCTTAGTATCTCGCTCACGGTCCTGCCGTCCTTGAGCCTTGCCGCCACCAGCGCCCGGTGGATCCAGCCATGGGAGGCGGTATCGTCCTTTCCCGCATTCCCTTTGTTTCGATTCTGAACAGCCTGTATGCACGCTTCCTGCAGACTTTTATTGTTCTGCGTCTCGACCCCCGGCCAGGCAGGATAAAGATGGCTGATATGCCGGTGCTCGTGATTGTCCCGCATATTTCTCAGAGACCATTCCTTCAAGCCCCCGGTTTCATCCGTCTGATATTCCGGCAGACGGCGCCTTAGCTCCCTCCACTCTTCCCGCTCCTGCGGGCTGACCTTCACACCGGCCCTTTCCGTAAACTCGAGCAGCATGCGGATGGTATCGGAGGCCGCCGCAATGTCCATCGCGGCATTGGCCGTGATGGCACTGGTGTAGCCAAGCGGGTGATTTTCCGGTGAATAGGACGGAATGATCAGATAATGCCCCCCCGGCAAAAGCCTCTGTCTGCCCTTTTCATAATGCGGAGTCCCCTGTTCATCCGTATAATACTCCGGCGTCAGCAGCTGCTGCCAGAAATGCATGGTCTTCTGCAGCAGGGGCCACAGAATTTCCTGCTCCAGATCCAGACTTTCCTTCCCGTACTGCCTTTTGAGATCCTCCGGGAGCGGGATCTGCTCCTCCCCATAGCACTGCCAGTATTCGAAAACAGGCACCAACAGCCAGGAAGCGCCGGCATTCCAGTATTGAAACGGATAGCTGATATCGTACTCCACCATGACCGCCCGATTGCCGTCGGTATTGACCGGAGCCAGCAGGGCGTCCTTCATCCGATACACCGCCTCTGCATTTGCCTCCCAGTCCGCAAGCTGCCGCAGGATAAAATACAGATACCCCCGTCCTGCCAACGGAAGATTCCCGGTATTCATCCCGGACACCTGCAGGTTCACGTTGGCGTCCATGGTATAGGCTCCGCTCCAGCCGGGATTCCACTCGCCGGTCCACAGCCCGCAGAGCCTTGGCGCCGAGTACCCTGCACACGCCCTCTGCACGGCCATCCCTGTCTGATAAATCCGCTCGGCAAGGGGCTTCAGAATTTTGTCTGTCTCCTTCTGCTCCCTCAGAAGCTCTTCGTTGCTTTTCCCCTTCCCTTCATCCTCTGTCAGGATGAGCTCCGCCCCCTGCAGCATGCCCTCCTGCCGCTGCAGCTGCCGCTCCAGTGCACGGTCGTACTGCCAGGCTCCGGTCTTCTCTCCTGCATATTCGCGGGCGACCTCTTCCAGCTCCTCC
>CAYXAN010000081.1:0-7548 GCA_964461705.1 uncultured Sarcina sp.
CGGTACGTGGTAGGGCGTGTAGCGGGGAGACGGAACATCGGGGGCTCCGTTGTCCGTTCCGGTTCCGATGCAGGTCAGAGAGCCTGCAAACAGGTTGTGCACAAAGGCGCCTCCCTGCGCGGGATACTTGACCGAGCGGTCGGACAGCAGCAGATTGTTGTCCACCAGAGTGGGGCCGTGCGTCACCTCAATGAAAATATCCTCACCGAGAGCTCCGCAGAAGCGGCCTACGTTCGCGGCGTTGATTCGGCTGCGGTCGATGGCCAGACTGTTGTCGTGCATCAGATTCTGCGTCACGCGCGTTCCCTGAACCTGCCAGTCCAGCCAGATCCCGCGGGTGCAGTGGTGGATATGGTTCCTGCGGAAAATAACATCAATCGCCGCATGCATCTTGATGCCGCCGATCTCCGCTCCTGCCAGATTCTGCTTGTTGTTGATATGGTGGATGTGGTTGTCCTCAATGACGGAGAACACACCGCCAAGGTGTCCTACGATTCCGGTCTGTCCGCAGTCGTGGATATTGCAGCGGCGCACCACATGACTGCCGATGTGTTCCTTGTCCCAGCCCTCATAGCTGGCCTGCAGGATGCAGTCCCGCTCGGTCTGCGTTCCGTCCTTGTATTTGGTCTTCAGCCACTTATTGTCGTTGTTCGGCTGCAGGTATTTGCCGAGAGAGATGCCGGAGCACTTGGATTCATAGATCTCGCAGTCTTCGATGATCCAGCCCTTGGACCAGTGCGGTCCGATCATTCCGTCCTGGTAGGCGGTGGGAGGAGCCCACTGCGTGGCGGCCTCGCGAACCGTAAATCCGGACAGCGTGATGTATCCGACGCCCTCTTCCCTGGGCAGGAAGCAATCCTGACGGACCGAGAGCTCCACCTCCTCCTTGTTGGGATCCAGGTCATGGAAATTTGCGTAGAATACCGTTTCATCGGCCGCTGCATCCTGTTCGGTATACCAGACATACACGGAGAAATCCGGGTCCCAGGAAAGCTCCGACGGCGCCGGATGGTCTACCGCACTGCGGTCCAGCACCTCATACATCGATTTGTGATTCAGATAGATGTCGCCCGTGTGCGCCACAATGGTGCCGATGAACCAGTCGCCGGACACCCTTGTGGTATAAGGGTTGTATTCGCCGAACAGCGAGTTGGACACTCTTACGGTCCAGACGCCCTCTGCGCCGGACACCGGAGTCCAGCCCTTCAGCTCCTCCGCGCCGGTGATGACGGCCTTCAGCGGCTCCTCCGAGCGATAGAGAATCCGGGCATCCTCGGTCCCGGCGTGTTTGGGATTTACATATTCGCGGTAGATTCCGGGAGCCACCAGCACCTCATCGCCGGGCCGCGCCGCCTCCGCGGCCGCCTGAATGGTTTTGAACGGGTGTTCCCTGGTGCCGGCTCCTGCCCGGCTTGCTGCTGCATCTACATAGTATTTCACAGACGTTTCCTCCATGTTGTGAGGATTGCGGGCGGTGTGCGCAGCAATCCGATACAAACGGGGCAAAGCCCTGCCCCGGCATTTTGACATTGATTATCCCTTCACAGCACCGGCGGTCAGGCCGTCCACAATCTGGTTGCTGAAGCAGCAGTATACCACAATGGTGGGAATGATCGCCAGGATGATCGCCGCGAACATCTGGGAATAATTGGTGTTGTAGGGTCCTACAAACTTGGACAACGACACCGGCAGCGTTTTCTTGGAATCATCGGAGATGAACACCATAGCCAGCAGCAGCTCGTTCCAGTTGCTCACGAAGGTCATCAGCCCGGTGACAAAGAAGCCGGTTCTTGCCAGCGGCAGCGCCACCGAAGCGAAGATCTGATAGATGTTGGCACCGTCAATGCAGGCGGATTCAATCAGCTCGTGAGGCATGCTGCGGAAAAAGCCGGTCATGATAAAGATGGTGATCGGCAAAGAGAACGTCAGGTACGGAATGATCAGACCGATCAGGCTGTTGGAAAGTCCCAGCTTGGCAAAGCGCGTGAACAGCGGGATCAGTACGCAGTGCACCGGGATCATCATTCCCATCATGAAATAGGTGAGTACAGCCTGAGAGGCTCTCCAGCGCATGACGCCGATGGCAAAGGAGATCATCGCACCAAGAACCATGGACAGGGCGAGCGTCACGATACATACGATGAAGGAGTTCATGGTTGCGGTTCCCAGATGCCCGGCGGTCCAGGCCACAATGTAGTTGCCCAGCTGGATGACCGTCGGAGGAGCAAAGGGACTGGTGAAGATCTCGGCATTGGTTTTGAAGGAGACCATGAAGGTCCACAGGAGCGGTGCCAGATAGACCACCAGCATCAGAATCAGGAACAGGTAAATGATCACCAGTGCCGGAGACCAGTGAATTTTCTCCTTATGCTTTTTGTTTGTCTGTCTGCCGGCGGAGCCGGCGGTTGTTGTCGATGTGCGCATTTTCCGTCTCCTCCCTTCAGGTATTGTCGTCCTTGAACAGCTTGTTGATGATCACCGTCATGATAAGACACATCGCCAGCAGCACCACACCGATGGCGCTGGCATAACCGTATTTGAAGTATTTGAAGCCCTGCGTGTAAAGATGCGTGGCCAGTACCTCGGTCTTGTGGTTGGGGCCGCCCTCCGTCATGTTGTACACCAGATCGAAAAATTTAAGGGAGCCGATGGCGTTGAGACTCATCGCTGTTCCGATCATCGGCTTGATCAAAGGGAGCGTAATATGCCGGAAGGTCTGAACCCTGGTGCAGCCGTCGATGTAGGAGGCCTCGTAGAGCGACTTGTCGATGCCGGAGATCTGAGCCATATAGAGCATCATGGACTGCCCGACGTATTGCCACAGGGCGACAAAGGCGATCACCCACATCGGCAGGATGATAAAGCCCTTGGTGTCCATCAGCCACAGCGGCCCCTCGATGCCGAATTTTGCGAGGATCTGGTTGATGCCCAGCTTGGAGCTGAAAATAAACATCCACAGAAGCCCCAGAGCGGCAGAGGAAAGAACACACGGCAGATAAATGACATTTTTAAAGAGGTTTCGGCCTCTTGGAATATTCGTGAGCAATCCTGCCAGAATCAGACCCATCATCAGCTGCGATACACAGGAAAACACCAGGAAGAAGATGGAGTTTTTCAATGCGATCCTCATGGTATCGTCCTTGAGCAGCTGCCGATAGTTCTTAAGACCGATCCACTGCGGCGCGGTCAGCGCGTCGTAATCACAGAAGGAGTAATAAACGGACTGACAGATCGGAACGAACAGAACGAAGGTGAAGAGCAGGAGTCCCGGCACAACGAAAAGGGCAATGGCTTTCTTGTTTCGTAAAAGCTTATCCATACGTGCTCCTTTGATAATAAAAGCGGGATCGTCACGGATCCGGACAATCCCGCCTGGTGAATATGCGGCTGAAGATCAGCGGATGTTTTCCGCGTACCAATCCTCGATGGACTGGAAGGCCTCTTCGGGTGTGTAATCGCCAAGGTACATGGATACCATGGTGTCATCGAACTTGGAGCCGGCCTCTGTGGTTGCCAGAGACTCATTGTAGAACCCGAAGGTAGACGATGCACTCTGGAACACATCCATCACGTAGCTCAGCTGCTGGGGAGCAACGGAGACGTCATACTCGACATTGGTTACCGGGATCTTGCCGCCTATCTCTGCGGTGTACTTCTGGGCGGTGTCATCGGTGAAATACTTCATCAGGGCAATGGCTGCCTCGGGATGCTCTGTGCTGGCGCTCATGGCAAGGGAGTCGGACTTGGCGATCACGCGGTTGGCGTCATTTCCGCCCTCGATGGCCGGGAACTGGAAGACGCCGCACTTTGCCTCGATGTCAGGGTTGGCGCCGTTCATCTGTGCAATGGCCCAGGAGCCCTGAATCAGGATAGCTGCCTCTTCGTTATAGAAGGCTGCGGTAGCAACATCGTTCGTATCGCCTGCTGCAGTTGTCTGGAAATACTGGGACAGCTCCAGAAGCTTTTCGCCGGCTGCAATGGTCTGCTCGTTGTTCCAGCTTTCCTCGCCGGACTCAATCTTGGTCAGGTCAACGCCCTCACGATCGCAAAGATAACCGGCCAGCATGGACAGGCACCACGCCGTTCCCGCAGAGATGGTGATGGGGGTGTAGCCGGCATCCTGCAGCTTCTGGCAGGCGTCAATCAGCTCATCCCAGGTGGTGGGAACCTCGCAGCCGGCCTTTTCGAACATTTCCGTGTTGTAGAACACGCAGGCTGCCGCAATGTTCAGAGGAACCGCATAGATGCCGTCGTCATAGGTCATCTGGGCGAACACGGCGTCGCTGGAGAAGCTGTCCTTCCAGCCGTCTGCATCCAGGTATTCTGTCAGGTCTGCGGCGATGCCGGGCTCAACATAAACATCCAGGTTCGGGCCGGGGCTGACAATGAATACATCCGGAGTTTCGCCGGAGGCAACCAGCGCATTCAGCTTGGTGTAGTATTCCTCCAGGTTGGTCGTGATGGCTGTTACGTGGTAGACACCCTCATAGTCCTCATTAAAGCGATCGATCGTCTGCTTGTAGCCCTTTGAAATCAGGTCGTCGGTTGCCTCGAGATCATCCCAGAACATCCAGGTAATCTCTTCCGCATCTCCGGATGCTGCCGTGTCTGCCGCTGCGGTATCAGCTGCAGCCTCGCCGGTGTCGGAGGCTGCGGAATCCGATGCGGAGGAATCCGTTGATGCGGATCCGGTGTCGGTGGAAACCGAGCATCCTGCCAGAAGCGATGTCAGCATGGTGGCGGACAATAGAACGGCCAATTTTCTCTTCATAAATAAACCTCCCTTTCCCCTTCCGCTGTTTCGTGCTGTCGACACAGCGGCTGTCACAATAATGGTAATCGGCGGCAGGAAGCTGCTCCTGCCGAATCCCCTCCGCCGGATCCGATTGGAAGGGATCTGATGCCTCTATCCTAGCAACTGCGGACAGACAAAACGGCATGAATGTTGTCAATTACTTGTCAATTCTTGCTTTTATAATTTGGATGGGTGGGGGATGTTGCACGATATGAACAATTTTTTGCCTGGATCTTTGTGCAGGTCGCCCTTTCGATGTTGCAGCACGTTCGTCAAAATAAAGGGACGATAAAAATCGACTTGCATTTTCACGGCAGTTTGCCTAATCTGAAGAACACGTAGATTCGCAAGATTTTATATTCCAATGTTGCGCGGCGAAACCGCTTCGAATGGATCCTTCCTTATCCGAAGGATCCATTCCGGGACAAGGGACGAATCCGCACTTTCTGTAAGGAGCATATTCATGATCGAGACGTTGAACGGAACCAGAGAAACCGTCCATCACAAGGCGGATACGCACGTTCGCCTTTATGTGAACGACGAAAAAGAGCATTACCCTCTTCACTGGCACAGTGACATGGAGATCATCTGTCCTCTGGAGGGAGATTACCTGGCTGCTTTTCAGGATCAGACGCTGACCCTAAGGCCGGGAGATGTGCTGTTTATCGCTTCCGGTACACTGCATGATCTGCCGGCCCGGGAGGGCGTCCGCATTATTTTTCAGATCAACTGGTCGCCGCTGCGGGAGCTGCACGGGCTGGAGACGGCCTTGTTCTGGATGGCGCCGTATTGCCTTGTCACGCCGGAGAATGCCCCATCCTTCCATGAGAAGGTGCGGCAATGTCTTCTGCAGATTCGTGATTTTTACCTGCAGAGCCCGCTCCTTACCGAGGCCTCCATCTATGCCAAGGCGTTGGAAATGATCACCGTCATTTCCAGAAACCGCAAGGCGATACCCAAGGGCAAGGAAAATCCCTCCTGCGCGAGAATGCTGCAGCACAGCGAGACCATGCAGAAGGTGTGCGACTATATTGTGGAGCATTGCAGTGAGGGACTCCTGCTGGAGGATGCAGCCTCCTATGCCGGCTTTTCCAAGTTTCATTTTGAACGGCTGTTCCGCGATTACACGGACATGACGTTCCACCAGTATCTGACCAGCAAACGGATCTCTTTGGCGGAGCGGCTGCTGGAGACGGCGGACATATCCGTCATGGAGATCGCCTTTCGCGCCGGCTTTTCGTCCGGCGCCGCCTTTTCCAAGGCATTCCGACAGGCCAAAGGGGTCACTCCCTCCGAGTATCGAAGGCTTCGGAATCAGGGATAGTGTGGTATCATGGGGGCAAAAGGTTTTTGAAACCATGATACCCGGATTGCTGCGCGCTCTTGCATCTGCGCTCCGCTTCGGTCGGTGCCGGCCATGTGCCGCCGGCACATAGCACCCTGGTATCATAACAAATCATTTCGGGAGGAAGCTGAACAATGAACATTGTATGCCTTGACTTGGAGGGAGTACTGGTACCGGAAATCTGGATTGCTTTTGCGGAGGCGTCCGGGATCCCGGAGCTGAAGAGGACAACCCGGGATGAGCCGGACTACGACAAGCTGATGAAATGGCGTCTGGGAATTCTGAAGGAGCACGGACTGGGTCTGAAGGAAATTCAGGCGACCATCGCGACCATCGATCCCCTTCCCGGTGCGAAGGAGTTTCTGGATACGCTGCGGACAAAGGCGCAGGTCATCATCATCAGCGATACCTTTTCGCAGTTTGCCGGTCCCCTGATGGCAAAGCTGGGGTATCCCACCATTTTCTGCAATTCCCTTGAGGTGGCGGAGAACGGAGAAATCACAGGCTTCAAAATGAGAATTGAAAACTCCAAGCTGACCACGGTAAAGGCCCTTCAGTCCATCGGGTTTGAGACCATTGCCAGCGGCGATTCCTTCAATGACCTTGGCATGATCGGCGCAAGCAAGGCGGGCTTCCTGTTCCGAACCACCGAGCAGATCAAAAAGGACCACCCCGAGCTGCCGGCCTATGAAACCTTTGAGGATTTGCTGGCAGCCATCGAGAAGGCGCTGTAAGACGCGGAAAAGGTGCGGGAAGGATACGATGATGCCGGGGCCCAAAGGCTTTTGGCCTGGTATCACACGATAAATGATGAAGGAAGCACGCATGAGGTATTATTTTGCGCCGCTGGAGGGAATCACGGGCTGCCGGTTTCGAAGGGCACATTGCCGCTTTTTTCCCGGGATCGATGCCTATTACACGCCCTTTGTGGTGGCAACCTACACCAATAAACTGAAATCCCGGGAAAAGCGTGATGTCCTTCCGGAGAACAATGAGGGCGTGCCCACCGTCCCGCAGATTCTGACCAATCAGCCGGGAGAGTTCCTTCATTGTGCTCGTTTTCTGGCAGAATTCGGTTACACTGAGGTGAATCTGAATCTGGGATGCCCGGTGGGAACCGTGACGGCCAAGGGAAAAGGCTCCGGCATGCTGAGAACGCCGGAGGTTCTGGATCGTTTTCTGGATGAAATTTATGAGGGCGCCGAGAAAATTCCGGTGACAGAGGCGGATGGCAGAAGCCATCCGCTGCGTATTTCAGTCAAGACAAGGCTTGGATGGGAGAAGCCGTCGGAATTTGAGACGCTGCTTGCGATATACCGCCGCTATCCGTTGAAAAAGCTGATCATCCATGCAAGAACCAGGCAGGAGCTGTATCGCGGGAAGCCGGAGCTGAAGACTTTTCGGGCAG
>CAYXAN010000082.1:0-7517 GCA_964461705.1 uncultured Sarcina sp.
TATCCCGTCCTAACACTCTCCTAATACTAACATTTATTCCATGTTTTTCAAGTTTTCGGCCGAAGGCCTCCACCGCAGAAAGCTCCGGCTGCATATAATTCCGCTCCTTCACAGGGTTCACCGGAATGAGATTTACATGCGCATGCACCATCTTTGCAAGCCTTCCCAGCTCATAAGCGTCCGACTCACTGTCGTTGACATTTCGGATGAGACTGTATTCAAAAGTCACTCTTCTTCCGGTCCTTGCAAAATATTCCCTGCAGGCTTCCATGCATTCTGCAATCGAATAGGTCCGGGCGACGGGCATGATCTGCTGCCTCTTCTTGTCGGTTGTGGCATGAAGGGAAAGAGCAAGCGTAATCGGAAGATTCTCCTTGGCCAGATCATAGATGCGGGGAACGATTCCGCAGGTGCTGACCGTCACATTCCGTGCGGAAAGGTGCTGGCCGTTCTCGTCCGTCAGAAGGCGCAGGAAGGTCAGCACATTCTCATAATTGTCCAGAGGCTCCCCTGTCCCCATGACAACCACATGCGAAATCTTTTCTCCTGTCATTCGCCGGATACTGTATACTTCCTCCAGCATCTCTCCCGGCAGCAGATTTCTTCGAAGGCCGTCCAGCGTGGATGCGCAGAATCTGCAGCCCATGCGGCAGCCGACCTGCGAGGAAACGCAGACGCTGTTGCCGAATTTATACTTCATAAAGACGCTTTCCACCGTCTCCTTGTCCGGCAGCTCAAACAGAAATTTCTGCGTTCCGTCCAGGCGGGACACCTGTCGGTCCGCAGCCTTCAGACCTGTCATCCGATACCGCTTTGCCAGATCCGTCCTCATTGCAGCAGGAAGATTGCTCATTTCGTCAAAGCTTCCCGCCAGCTGCACGTGCATCCAGCGATAAAGCTGTGCGGCACGAAATCCGGGATATCCCGCCTCCTTCAGCTCTGCTGTCAGCTCGTCCAGCGAAACAGATTTGATATCCTTTGCCGCATTCATCGCATATCTCCCGCTTTCCGAAACCGTGCCATAAAGAAGCCGTCGGTTCCATGGACATCCGGAAACAGCTGCACGTGGTTTCCTTCAATCCCCGGAAACCCTTCCGGCAGATACGGCGTAAGATCTTCCGGAAGAAGTCCGAGCTTTTTTTCCATATATTCAGCCATTTTCTCATTTTCCTGCCGATTGATCGTGCAGGTCGAATAAAGGAGAATGCCTCCCGGCTTGACCACCTTGGCGGCATTGGCCGCAATTTTCTTCTGAAGCTGTACCAGGGAGTGAATTTTCCGATCGGTGACGTGCTCCTTAATATCGCGCTTTCTCGTCATGATTCCAAGGCCCGAGCAGGGAACATCGCACAGGACAAGATCCGCCTGCTCTGCAATATCTCTTCTTTCATTGGAGGCGTCATTTTCCTCCACCGTCACGTTATGGAGCTTCATTCTTCCAAGAGCGGAACGGATCCGATCGGTCTTTTCTCTTGTAAGATCATAGGAATGAATCTGTGCCTGCGGCAGCAGCATCGCTGCAAGTACGGTTTTCCCTCCCGGTGCCGCACAAAGGTCGTAAACATGAAGTCTTCCGGAAAGATCCTTATGCCGGCCGGTTATTCCCGCAGCCTGTGCCACCAGCTGGCTGGATTCGTCCTGCACGGTCCATCTTCCCTCCGCAAAGCCGGGCAAGGAAGCAAGATGCTGCACCCGTGTCAAAAGATAACAGTCCTCAGCCCACCTGCCGGGCACGATCTGCACTCCCTGCTCCCGAAGTGCCCGCAGGACGTCCTCTTTCCCGGAGTCTGCCAGCTGCGGATTCAGACGGATGCACACCGGACGAATCTGCAGCATGGCACTGCAAAGAGATTCCAGCCTTTGGGCTCCCAACTGTTCCTCCCAAAGCGACACAATCTCCATCGGCATGGAATAGCGAAGACCCAGCTGCTGCAGCCGGGAAGTCTGGTCCTGCTCCGACCGCTCTCGGTCAGCCGTCTTGCGGCCTCCGGTTACCACAATGGTTGCGCTGCTTTGCCTTGTGCGAAGAGGCTTTGGCTGCACAGCGGTTGGAATATATTCCTTTCCCTCTGCAAGAGCGGCCTCCTTTTCCCTGCACACGGTGCGCAGCACGCCGTTCACAAAGGCGGTATACTGCACCATTTTTCTCTTTTTGCAAATACGTACCGCTTCACTGCAGGCGGCATAATCCGGCACGCTGTTCATATAAAAAATCTGGTAAAGGCTCATGCGCAGAAGACAGGCAACCTCCGTCTTAGGCTTCACGGCCGGATTCTTCACATGTGCTGCAATCACCGCATCCAGCTCGATCGAACGCTCCAGTGTCCCCTCTGCAAGGCGCTTAATAAAGGACCGCTGTGTGAGCGGCAGGCTCCCATAGCGATCCTGTGTGCGTTTGATTAAAAGATTGCTGTAGGTGCCGCGGCGCTCATGCTCCACCAGAATCTGCCATACCAGCTCACGCACATTAACCTCGTGCACATCATATTTTACTTCTTCCGACATTTCTCCTTCTCCGATGCATGCCCAGCGGCTTTCTGTCCCAGGGCTCCTTTACCTTGAATCCCTTCTCCTGCCGTTTTGTACAAGCAGTATCAGACGCAGCAGCTGCAGAATGGAGGAGGCCGCAGCCGCAACATACGTCAGCGCGGCAGCCCGAAGAACCGCTTTTGCCCTGCCGCTTTCGCTGTGTCCCAGGATTCCGTACTGCTCCAGCATCACCAGCGCTCTGTGCGACGCATCAAATTCCACCGGCAGCGTCACCAGCTGGAACAATACCCCTAGCGAAAACAGAATGATGCCGATCGCAGAAAGGGTCTCACCAAGTCCCAGGACGAGGCTCAGAATCACAATCCATATCCCTGCATTGGAGCCGAAGTTCGCGGCAGGCACCAGTGCCGTCCGGATCTGAAGCGGCACATATCCGGCTTCATGCTGCATCACATGTCCGCATTCATGGGCGGCGACGCCAAGAGCCGCCACCGATCGTGAGCCGTACACCGTATCCTACAGGTTCACCACCTGCCTGGACGGATCATAGTGATCTGTCAGCTGCCCGGACACGTGCTGTACCTGCACGTTCGCAATGCCTTTTTGCCGCCGTATTGTTCTGGCCACATCCGCGCCCGTCATGCCGCAGGCTGCCGCCTGCGAGGAATACCGCCTGTAGGTGGATTGAACATGCATGCTGGCCAGCAATGTCAGCACTGCGCCAATTGCCACCAAAATCATGGTCGGATCATAATAGCCGTAGCCGTACATAACACATCCTCCTGTTTTCAGCTGCCCAGATGATCTCCCACCTGTATCCGGACACCTCTCAAAAAGTCCGAAACAGGCAGGCGCTTCTTCCCTTCCATCTGCAGTTCCCTCAAGGACAGCAGTCCCTTTCCGGTTTGAATGGCCAGAAAATCCTTGGTCATCATCATCACCGTCCCAGGCTCTGCATCCTCAAAAGACCTTCTCTCCCCGACTCCGCATCCGAGTGCGATATATTCCTGCTCTGTTACGGGCGCCGCCATCCAGATTTTCAAAAGCTTCCCCTTCCATCTGGTATAGGCGCTGGGCCATGGATTCATTCCGCGCACCAGGTTTCCGATTTCCTCCGCACGAAGTGACCAGTCAATGCTCCCCATGTCCTTGTGAAGGATTCTGGCATAAGTGGCTTCCGCATCGTTTTGCGGGATCGATGTCAGCGTTTTGTTTTCTATCTTCTCAAGTGTCCTCAGAAGAAGATCCCCTCCCATACGGGAGAGCTTCTCATACAGCGTTCCCGCAGTCTCCTCAGGGTCCAGCGGAATGCTCTCCTGCATCAGGATATCCCCGGTATCCAGTCCCTCGTTCATCTGCATAATGGTATTGCCGGCTTCTTTTTCGCCGCTTAACACAGCCCACTGAATCGGTGCTGCCCCTCGGTATTTGGGAAGAAGAGAGCCGTGAATATTGATGCAGCCGTAGCGCGGCATCTCCAGAATCTCCTTTGGAAGGATCTGTCCGAAAGCGGCCACCACAATGATGTCAGCCTCCTCCTGCTGAAGCCGTTTCACCGCATCCTCCTGCCGGATCCGCTCCGGCTGGAAAACCGGAATGCCCTGCTCCAGAGCGCACACCTTGACTGCTGAGGGAACCGGATGAGAGCTTCTGCCCTTTGGCCTGTCCGGCTGTGTCACTGCAAGACTGACCCTGTGCTTTTCGGATCTCACCAGTGCCTGCAGCGCAGGCACTGCAAAATCAGGCGTTCCCATAAAAATGATCTTCATTCTGTCATTCCTCTTCGCTTGCTTCCAGCTCCTCGTTGTCAATCAGTCCGCCCTCAGCCAGATCCACGTACAGCCTGCCGTCCAGATGATCAAACTCGTGGCACATGGCTCTTGCCAGAAGCTCCGTCCCTTCGATTTCAAAGGGCTGCATCTGACGATCAAACGCAACGGCCTTCACATAATTCGGTCTGGTGACAACGCCGGACTTCCCCGGCACGGAAAGGCAGCCCTCATAACCGGTCTGTTCCCCGCTGGACTCAACAATCCTTGGATTGACAAACACCAGCGGCTCCTTCTGCTCGCCGCTGATGTCGATGACAGCAATGCGCTTGAGCACCCCTACCTGAGGTCCCGCAAGCCCCACTCCGTTCGACTGATACATCGTCTCCAGCATATCATCAATCAGCTCCTGCAGGCGCGGCGTCATTTCCTTGACCTCCTTCGCCCTCTTATTCAAAATCGGATCCCCTATTTCTCGAATATTCAGCAATGCCATTTCTTATTCTCCCCTGCTTTCTGCCCGGCTGACCAAGCCGTTCTCGTTCTCTTCATCAAAAAAGGCTCATCGGATCAAGGTCAAACTGGAACACCGTATCCATATCCTTGCTTTCCTTTGCCCTTTGCACAGCCGCCTCCACGCTGTCCTTACAAAAGCCCAGTGTATCATAATCCGGACTTTTTACATAGAGAACCTGCCGGTATTCATCGCGGAGCTTTTCCACAGCCGCTGCAGCAGGTCCGATGATGATCGGTTCCGTCCCGTTTTTATTCCCGCTTCTTCTGCGGCAGAGCTTTTCCAGAAGGTCTCTTGTGCCTTTGGCAAACAGCTTTGCATGCTCCTCGGATCTGGAGATTATCTGAACGGACAGTAGGTGCTCCACCGGAGGAAAATGCAGCATTCTTCGATAGGACAGCTCCTCTTTAAAGAAGCCCTCATAGTCCTGCCTTGCTGCGTAGTTGATACTGTAGTTTTCGGCGTCGTAGGTCTGAATCACCACGTGTCCTGGCTGGCTTCCCCTTCCTGCCCGTCCTGCTGCCTGCGTCAGCAGCTGAAAGGTTCGTTCTGCCGCCCGGTAATCCCCCATGTGAAGAGACATGTCTGCCAGCAGGATTCCCATCAACGTCACCTTCGGAAAATCATGCCCCTTTACAATCATTTGCGTTCCGATAAGAATATCCGCCTCTTCATTGGCAAAGGCGGACAATATCTTTTCATAGCTGCCCTTTGTCCGCGTGGTGTCCGCATCCATCCGCAGAATTCTCGCCTTCGGATACTCTCTTCTGAGCAGCTGCTCCACCTGCTCCGTTCCTGCCTGAAAGCCGCTGATATAGGAGGATCCGCATTCCGGGCATACTGCCGGCATCTGCTCCTCATGGCCGCAATAATGACAGACAAGACGCCCCCTCCCATGAAGAGAAAGCGAAACACTGCAATGCGGGCAGGACGGCACGTAGCCGCAGCTTCTGCAGGAAACAAAGCCGGAAAATCCTCTTCGGTTCAGGAAGAGCATTGTCTGCTCCTTCTTGTCCAGATTGTCGGCAATCAGCTGCGAAAGCCGCCCGGACAAAACAGAACGGTTTCCCCTTCGAAGCTCCTGCCGAAGGTCTGCGATTTCCACCGTAGGAAGTGTTCCGCCGGTAAGACGCTTTGTCAGCGTATACAGCCGATATTCTCCTGTGCAGGCCCTGTAATATGCTTCCATAGAGGGCGTCGCGGATCCCAGAACCAATATGCCGTTATGCATTTTTGCTATGCGCTCCGCCACCTCTCTGGCGTGGTACTTGGGCACGGACTCGTTTTTGTAGCTGCCCTCGTGCTCCTCATCCATGATGATGACGCCGATCCTCGGGAACGGTGTGAACAGTGCTGATCTGGGACCGATGATGACATCGATTTCTCCCCTCCTTGCCCGCTCATACTGGTCGCTTTTTTCCCCCTCCGACAAAGTGGAGTTCATCACAGAAACCCGATCCCCGAAATGACAATAAAACCTCATCAGGGTCTGGTAGGTCAATGAAATCTCCGGAATCAGCATAATGGCCTGATATCCCCTGGACACCACCTTCTCAATAATGGAAATATAAACTTCGGTTTTGCCGCTTCCTGTGATGCCGTGAATGAGGCTGACTCTGCCTTCTGTTTTCGCGCCATTTTCCTGTGCCGCACCTTCCTTCGAGGTTTCCTCTCCCCGAACAGAACCGGCGTCCGTGCGCCGCAGACAGTCAAAATTTTCCACGACGCCGTCCACCACAGCCTGCTGTTCCGGGCTGAGCTGAAGTTTTTTGCTCTCCACGTGTTCCAAAGACACAGGATTTCGCAGCGTGCACCTGCATTCAACCTCAAGAACTCCCTGCTTTTGAAACGCTGTGATGACTGATGAGGAAATATGAAGCTTCTGACGGATCAGCTGATACGGCTGTCTTGGAACAAGAATCAGCTCCCGAAGCAGACGTTCCCTGGCCACCTGATGCTTCATGGCAAACCTGTGACGCAGCGCTTCTGCCTCCGAAACCGGCAGAAGAAGGTGAACGGTTTTCTGCTCCACGGGCTTTGCCTGACTTCTGTTGGTAAGAACCGTTCGGAGGGCGGCGGGCAGGGTGGAGCCATATCGTTCCTTGATCCAAAGTGCCAGCTCCACTGCCCGTTCCCCGGTCTCGTCGGAGCCCGCCATGGCAACTCCCTGAATTTCCTTTACCTTATCATCCGGATAGCTGCAGGTGTCCGAAAGACCGATGATGTAGCCCTTCCGTACCGAATTTCCCTTCCCGAACGGCACGACAACAAGACTCCCGAGCTTCAGCTTTTGCCGCAGTGTCTCGGGAATCTTATAGGTAAAGGGACGATCCATCTGTCCGTGCGATATATCAATGATGACCTGTGCGTAGCAATGCATCTGTCTGACCGATCACTCTCCTTTGACCGCTTCCTGTTCATTGCAGCGGCAATGAATTCTGTGCATCCTCCTTCAGGATTTCAGCAATAAGCACCCGCTCATCCATGGGATATTTCTTTCCCTTGATTTCCTGATAATCCTCATGTCCCTTTCCGGCCAGTATCACGATATCCCCCGGCTCCCCGTTGTGAATGGCATAGGCGATGGCCTCCTTCCTGTCCGGAATGGTGACATAGGCTCCGTCAGTCCTGGAAATACCTGTCACGATATCATGAATGATATCCATTGGCTCTTCCTCACGCGGATTGTCGGAGGTGATGATGGTAAGATCGGAAAGCCGGCCGGATACCCCGCCCATTTCAAA
>CAYXAN010000083.1:0-7300 GCA_964461705.1 uncultured Sarcina sp.
CCTGCTGAAAAAGGAATCCATGACAAGAGGAATCACGGTATCGCTTACGCAGGAGGGAAAGCTTACCATTGACTTTCATGTCATCGTTTCCTATGGTGTGAATATCCCTACGGTTGCGGACAATTTGATTGACAGTGTCAGATATAAGGTGGAAGAATTTACCGGACTGGAAATCGAGAAGATGAATGTCTACGTTGAAGACGTTAAGGTCATTGACTGATCGGAGGATGGCGGAACGTGAGTAATACGATTGATGTACAGCTGTTGCGCAGGATGTTTCTGTGCGGAGCACAGAATCTTGAATCCAACAAGGAGTGGATCAATGAACTGAATGTGTTCCCGGTTCCGGACGGAGATACCGGCACCAATATGGGAATGACCGTGATTTCTGCTGTCCGCGAGGTGTTGTCTGTAGAGGAAGCGGATGACATGAAGAAGGTCTGCAAGGCGATTTCTTCCGGCTCTCTTCGCGGCGCGAGGGGAAATTCCGGCGTAATCTTATCCCAGCTTCTGCGCGGCTTCTGCAAGGTTGTCCGGGATCACGGGGAGCTGGATGTTGCGCTTTGCGCAGACGGATTCGACAAGGCGGTGGAGACTGCCTACAAGGCGGTGATGAAGCCCAAGGAGGGAACCATTCTGACGGTCGCAAAGGGGGCCGCCGAAAAGGCAAGAGAGCTCTCCGACAGCGGAGTGACGGAGTTCGGTGAGTTTATCCCCGCGGTGGTCTCTTATGCGGAGGAGGTTCTGTCCAGAACGCCGGATATGCTGCCGGTGCTCAAGCAGACGGGCGTCGTTGATTCCGGAGGGCAAGGACTCCTTCAGCTGCTGAAGGGTTCCTACGAGGGCTATCAGGGAGCCGCGTTTGACGAGAGCCGGCTGCTTGGCGCACAGGAACAGCCCAAGACGGCGGAGGAGGCTGAAAAAGCAGTACAGGCAGAGCTTCGATATGGCTATGTCGTGACCTTTGAGAATTATTTTACAAAGACATACAACGACAAGATCGATCGGGACACCGCTGCGTATATGCGCACCATTGCAGACGGTATCGTCACGGAACGGAACGAGAAGTTCATGCGGGTTCAGCTGCATACCAATGACCCGGGGCTGGTGCTGCAGAAGGCGCTGCTCTACGGTCAGCTTCGCAGCATTTCGATAGCAAACCTTCGATTGGGCGAGACCTACGAGGAATTGAAGGCTCATCCGACACAGGAGGAGACGTCCGGCGGTACAGACGAAAATGCGGCGGCTTCGGCGAAGACGGAAAAAATCCATAAGGAAATCGGTATGATCGCGGTTTGCGCAGGGGAGGGCCTGGCAGAAATCTTCCGCGGTCTTGGTGTGGATTATGTGATTTCCGGCGGCCAGACGATGAATCCGAGCACAGAGGATATCCTGAATGCAGTAGATCAGGTAGATGCCGATACGGTTTTCATTCTGCCGAACAACAAGAACATCATTCTGGCCTCCAACCAGGCGGCCTCCATCTCCAAGGACAAGAAGCTGGTTGTGATTCCTACGAAGACGGTTCCGCAGGGGATAACTGCAGCAATCAATTTTATTCCGGACCAGGATGCGGAGCTGAATGAGCAGACCATGACGGAGGAAATCAGCAAGGTCAGGAGTGCAGAGGTGACCTATGCGGTTCGGGATACGGTCATCGATGATGTCCAAATCCACGAGGGAGATATCATGGCCATCGGCGATGAAGGGATTCTTGCAGTCGGCAGTGACAGGAATGCGTCGGCGATGGAGGCCTTGTCCAAGATGATGGGGGATACCACGGAGCTGGTCAGCATCTATTACGGAGAGGACGAAACACAGGAAGAGGCGGAAGCACTCAGGGATATGATCGCAGGCACCTATCCGAAGATCGATGTTGAGGTTCAGACCGGCGGTCAGCCGGTGTACTACTACATCATATCTGCCGAGTAGGAATCGAGTAGGAACGATGAACGCAAATAAGGAATCCCAGATAAGGAATCCGATAGGGGAAGAGAAAGAGCCGGGGCGTCAAATCGCTTCCGGCTCTTGCGTATCACTCGATCGAAGCAGTCCTCTCACTCAGCTGAAGGGAGTGGGAGAGAAAACAGCACAGCTGTACGCTTCTGCAGGAATCGAAACCATAGGGGATCTTCTGGATTATTTTCCGCGGGATTATGATTTTTATGCAAGACCGGTGACGGTGAGCGAGCTTTGCAGCGGGAAATCGGCGGCAGTGGAGCTGCATATTCTGGGCAGCGGAAGGACGGTGCATTCCGGCAGATTTCAGATCACCGGTTTCCATGGCGCAGATCCTACGGGAGAGGTACGGATCACATATTTTAATATGCCCTTTATGGTGCGCTCGCTTCCTGCAGGCAGTCGGCGTATTTTCCGCGGAACGGTGCGGGAATATAAGAACGGGAGCCTGCAGATGGGTCAGCCGGAGAGCTTCACGCCGGAGGAATATGCGCATCTGCAGGATAAATATCTGCCAAGGTACAGTCTTTCCGGACGGATGAAAAACACTTCTCTGATGAAGCTGATGCAAAGGGCGCTGGAGGAATGCGAACCGGATCCGGATCCGCTCCCGCCAAAAGACCGGGAGAAGATGGGTCTGATGGGAGAGTGGGAGGCAACAAGAAAGATCCATTTTCCGGAGAGTGCAGCAGAAAGGACAGCGGCCAGAAATCGCAAGGTATTTGATGAATTTCTGGCCTTTCTTTTTAATGTGCACAGGTGTTCACGGGAAGATACAGCGCTTCAAAACGATCATCCGCTGATTCCGTGTGCCCAGACGAAACGGCTGATAGAGGAGCTTCCCTATGAATTGACGGAATCTCAAAAACTTGCGTGGCAGGAGATTGAAGCGGATTTGACGGGACATCGCGTTATGAATCGTCTTCTGCAGGGCGATGTGGGGAGCGGGAAAACCATCCTGGCCTTCCTTGCACTTCTTTTGTGCGCATCCAACGGCAAACAAGGGGCATTGATGGCGCCTACCGAGGTTCTGGCCAGACAGCACATGAAGGATCTGTCCGAGATGGCAGAAAGCCACCACCTTCCCATCCGGCCGGTGCTGCTGATCGGCTCTGTTGCCGGTAAGGCAAGGACACGTGTTCTGGAGCAGGTGAAGGACGGGAGCGCCAACGTCATCATCGGTACACATGCTTTGATACAGGAAAAGGTGGAATACCGCGAGCTTGCTCTCGTCATCACCGACGAGCAGCATCGCTTCGGCGTAAGACAGCGGGAAGCACTTGCGGGAAAGGGAGAGAGAACACCGGTTCTGGTGATGAGCGCAACCCCCATTCCGCGGACGCTTTCCATCATTCTGTACGGAGATCTTGCGGTAAGCCGGCTGACGGAGCTCCCGAAAAACCGGCTTCCCGTCAAAAACCTGGCACTTCCCGCATCGGAACGAGGCAGGATGTACCGGTTTATATTGAAGGAAATCGAAAAGGGAAGGCAGGCCTATGTCATCTGCCCGGCAATTGAGGACAATGGCCTGGAGCAGCTTGAAAATGTGACGGATTATACAGAGCTTCTTCGCAAAAGCCTGCCTCCTGCGATTCGCATCGAGAGCCTGAACGGGAAGATGCGTTCTGCCGAAAAGGAACGCATCATGACGGCCTTTGCCGCTCATGATATTGACATCCTGGTATCTACGACCGTCATTGAGGTGGGAATCAACGTCCCCAATGCGACCTGTATTCTGATTGAAAACGCGGAGCGCTTCGGGCTGTCACAGCTTCATCAGTTAAGGGGGCGTGTCGGACGAGGCAGTGACCAGTCCTATTGCATGTTTCTGTATTCAAAGGATCAGAAGGAAAAACCGAAGCGGCTGAACATTCTGGAAAGGACGAATGACGGCTTTGAAATTGCCGAGCAGGATCTGAAGCTAAGAGGACCGGGAGATCTGTTCGGAGTACGACAAAGCGGAGAGCTTGGCTTTCGGGTGGCCGATATCTATGCGGATGCTCCCCTTCTGGCCATGGCTTCCTCCTATGTAGAGGGAATGGTGCGCAGAAATCCGGAATACCGCCCGCAGGGAATCAAGTCCCTGGATGTAAGAAGCATTTAATGATTGCGGGAGTGCGAAACGCCTGCTGAAACAGTGTGCCGCCCGGCAAAACGGGGCGCCACTTGCACGAAAGGGTGATTCCTCGTAAAATCAGGCTTATGTGTCCGGGAGGACAGCGTGCACTGCCGGAAACGACAGACAATGGCTTTGGAAACGGATATGGAGGTTATCATGGCTAAGGTAGCAATCGTAACAGACAGCGGAAGCGGTATTACATTGGCGCAGGCAAAGAGTCTGGGAATCGGTCTGGTCTCCACGCCGTTTATGTTTGGAGACAATGAGAAGACTTATTTTGAAGATATCAATCTGACCCGGGATGAATTTTTTGAAAGGCTCAAATCCGGAGAGACAGTACACACCTCACAGCCATCACCTGTGGATGTTCTCAAGGTCTGGGATCAGGTTCTGGAGGAAAACGAGTCCCTGGTTTATATTCCGATGTCCTCCGGACTTTCCGGCTCCTGCCAGTCCGCGATGATGCTGTCCGGCGATTATGACGGGAAGGTGGAGGTTGTGAACAATCAGCGTATCTCCGTCACACAGCGCCGCTCGGTCATGGATGCCGTGGAAATGGCGGAAAAGGGCTGGACTGCCGGGGAAATCAAGGACAAGCTGGAAGAGGTCCGCTACGAGCAGAGCATTTACATTATGGTGGACACCCTGACCTATCTGAAGAGAGGGGGGCGTATTACGCCTGCCGCCGCCGCGATCGGAACACTGCTGAAGATCAAGCCTGTTCTGAAAATCTTCGGTGAAAGACTGGATGCCTTTGCAAAGGCCAGAACGGCTCAGCAGGGACGGACGACAATGATCAATGCAATGAAGAGTGACTGCGAAAAGCTTTACGGCGGGATGGATCATGTATGGCTTTACGCTGTGGAATCAAGGTCCCCGGAATTTGACAGCTGGACGCAGCAGATCCGGACGGTCTTTGAAGAGCATCTTGTCGAGACGGATCAGCTTCCTTCCGTAATCAATTGCCATATCGGGGAGGGGGCACTGGCAATTGCCTGCTCGAAGAAGCTGGAGATCGAGGACCGCACCGGCAGATGACAGCGCGGTGCACGGCGGGCTGTATGATTTTTTTCACCGGGCGGCAATCCTGGACAATGAGGTAATACATGGCGGAAAGTACACAGTATAACGCATCCAGCATACGGGTTCTGGAAGGACTGGAGGCAGTACGTACCAGACCGGGAATGTATATCGGAAGCACCTCCACAAGAGGTCTGAATCATCTGATTTATGAAATCGTGGATAATTCCGTGGATGAGCATCTTGCCGGCTTTTGTGACAGGATCCGTGTGACGCTGGAGGCGGATGGCTCCTGTACGGTATCCGACAACGGCCGCGGCATTCCGATTGACATGCACGAAAAAGGAGTCTCTGCAGAACGGGTTGTCTTTACGACACTCCATGCCGGCGGTAAATTCGACAACAAGTCCTATGCGGCATCCGGAGGCCTGCACGGAGTAGGTTCTTCGGTTGTCAACGCCCTGTCGGAGAGGATGACGGTGCAGGTTTGCAAAAACGGCTCGGTCTATGAAGACAGATATCAGCGGGGCAATCCTGTTCAGGAGCTGGTAAACGGACTTCTGCCGGTTGTGGGAAAAAGCAGAATGAACGGTACCACCATTAATTTCCTTCCGGATCCTTCCATTTTTGAAAAGACCCGGTTTCGCGAGGAGGATATCAAATCCCGTCTCCATGAGACAACCTACCTGAACCCGAGGCTTACGATTGAATATGAGGATAAACGCCACGGGTCGGAAGAAACCGTCGTTTTTCAGGAACCGGACGGGATTCGCGGGTTCGTCCGTGAGCTGAACAAGTCCGATGAGACCGTTACGGACATCATTTATTTCAACGGAAAATATGAGAACATCGAGGTGGAGTGTGCCTTCCAGTACATCCGTGATTTTCGCGAGGAGATCATGGGGTTCTGCAACAACATCTACAATTCCGAGGGCGGCACGCATCTGACCGGCTTTAAAACGGCCTTTACGCAGGTGATCAACAGCTACGCAAGGGAACTGGGGGTATTGAAGGACAAGGATGTCAATTATACCGGAGCGGATGTCCGCAACGGCATGACGGCGGTGATTGCCATTAAGCACCCGGATCCCCGATTTGAAGGACAGACCAAGACGAAGCTGGACAACCCGGATGCCTCGAAGGCGGTGGCACAGGTCACGACGGATGAAACGACGCATTATTTTGACCGGAATCTGGAGCAGCTGAAGGCTGTCCTTGAATGTGCCGAGCGGGCAGCCAGAATCCGCAAATCCGAGGCCAGAGCCAAAACAAACATGCTGGTGAAGCCGAGGTTCTCCTTTGACTCGAACGGCAAGCTGTCCAATTGCGAGTCTCATGATGCTACGCAATGCGAGATTTTTATTGTAGAGGGCGATTCCGCAGGAGGTTCTGCCAAGATGGCCAGGAATCGTATGTTTCAGGCGATTCTGCCGATCCGGGGCAAGATTCTGAATGTGGAAAAGGCCTCCATGGATAAGGTCCTTGCCAACGCGGAGATCAAGGCAATGATCAACGCCTTCGGCTGCGGCTTTTCCGAAGGCTACGGTCAGGATTTTGACATCACGAAGCTGCGCTATGACAAGATCATCATTATGGCGGATGCGGATGTGGACGGTGCGCACATCTCTACGCTGCTCCTGACTCTGTTCTATCGCTTTATGCCGGATCTGATCTATGAGGGACACGTCTATGTGGCGATGCCTCCGCTGTATAAGGTTGTTCCCAGGAAAAAGGGCGAGACGGGTGAGTATCTGTATGACGACACGGCACTCGCCAGGTACAGAAAGGAGCACTCCGGTTTTACGCTTCAACGCTACAAGGGACTTGGCGAGATGGATCCGGAGCAATTGTGGGAGACCACATTGGATCCCGCAAGACGGCGGCTTCGCAAGATTCAGATTGATGACGGACGAATGGCATCGGAGATGACGGGGCTCCTCATGGGGACGGATGTCCCTCCCAGACGTGAGTATATCCATGCTCATGCAACAGATGCGGCGCTGGATGTTTAGTCCCATAAGGAATGATGAAGATGGCAGGAAAGACAACGAACACCGAGGTAATGGAAGAACAGATTATTCCCAGCGAGTATTCCGAGCTGATGCAGAAATCGTATATTGATTACGCGATGTCCGTCATCATCAGCCGCGCGCTTCCGGATATCCGGGACGGCTTAAAGCCGGTACAGAGGCGGGTGCTGTA
>CAYXAN010000084.1:0-7255 GCA_964461705.1 uncultured Sarcina sp.
ATCATCGCGGCGCTTCTTATCATCGTGCTGCTGATCATCAAGAAGTATCTTAAGCCGGTCATGATGAAGGCCGGCAAGGAGAACCAGGATTATTATTCCGCCCTGTATCAGTGGATTTCGGAATCCGTGGATGCGGTGAAGGAAATCAAGATTGCAAGTCGTGAGAATTATTTCATCAACGAATATTCGGACTGCGGCAACGGCTATGTCAATGCCGTGCAGAAGTACACGCTGTTCAGCTCCACGCCGCGGCTCTTGATCGAGTGGATTTTCATCGCCGGGGTGGCACTCTATATGGTCATGGTGCTGATGAGCGGCACGGAAGACCTGACCGGACTGATGCCGCAGTTTACGGCCTTTGCCATGGCGGCGGCACGTCTTCTGCCGTCGGCGAACCGCATGAACACGTACATGAACAATATTTCGTACTTTCAGCCCTTCCTGGATAATGTCAGCGAAAATCTGCAGGAGGAGATCCATGACAGGAACATCTCCTATCGTGTGGAGGATTACAACCCCAGCGAGACGGCGGAAAAGCTTCCGGTGCATGAGAGCATCGAGCTGAAGGACATTGTTTATCATTATCCCAATTCCGATGTGCACATTTTCGATCACGCCGGTGTGACCTTCCCGGTGGGCAAATCCATCGGCATTGTCGGTGCCTCCGGCGGCGGCAAAACCACGCTGATTGACATCATGCTGGGACTTTTGAAGCCGGAGTCCGGGCAGGTGCTGGCAGACGGCGTGGACGTGCAGACCAATTACCGCGGGTGGCTTCGCAACATCGGCTACATTCCGCAGCAGATCTACATGCTGGACACCACCATCCGCAAGAATGTGGCCTTCGGCGTGCCGGATCAGGACATTGATGATGAAAAGGTATGGGCGGCGCTGAAGGAGGCGCAGCTGGACGAGCATGTCCGCTCTCTTCCGGAGGGACTGGACACGGAAATCGGGCAGCACGGCATTCGCTTCTCCGGCGGACAGCGCCAGCGCATCGGCATTGCCCGGGCTCTCTTTGAGGATCCGGAGGTGCTGGTGCTGGACGAGGCCACCTCTGCATTGGATAACGAGACAGAGGCCGCCATCATGGACAGCGTGAACCGTCTTCACGGCCGCAAGACACTGATCATCATTGCGCACCGCCTGGAGACCATTGAGAAGTGCGATATGGTATACCGCGTGGAGCATCAGGGCGTTGTCAGGGAACGGTAAGAGGGAAGCAGAGAAAGAACGATCGGCCGAAGCGTAACGCACACAACCGGCCGGCATGGCGGGCATACGTCCACTCTGCCGCAGGGGGATCGGAGAGCGGCGCTTTGTCGACGCGGCATACCGTCGTCCGTCATGCGGCAAAGGGCATTCAGACGCCCGCAAGAGGAGTAATGAAGTGAGTCAGCAGGAAAAACCGTTGCACCGCATATTTATCGATCTGGAGATGCATCCGGTATCGGAAAATTATCCGGAGAGGAAGGAAGTCTTCCGCTTTGAAACCATCGAGGTCGGAGCGGTCAAGCTGAACGACCGGCATGAGGAGGAGGACTCCTTCTGCGAGTACGTAAAGCCCATGTACAGTGACAAGGTGCTGCCAAGATATACCGAGCTGACAGGAATCACAACGCAGATGCTGGCCGATGCCGACCATTTTCCGAAGGTGCTGGAGCGCTTCGTAAAGTGGTGCGGAACGGATTACCTTATTTATTCGTGGAGCAAAACCGATCTTGCGCAGTTTAAGGGAGAGTGCAGGCAAAAGGACATTGCCGTCACCCCGGAGCTGAGTTACATGTTTCGCGGCTGGAGGGATTTTCAAAAGGAGTTTAGCCGTCTGGTGGGCTTTCACCGGGCAATCAATCTGCAGGACGCGGTGAATCTGGGGGGACTGGATTTTGACGGACGGGCTCACGACGGACTGGCGGATGCCCGGAATACGGCAAACCTCTTCCGACAGACCAGGGACGAGGAAATGTTCCGAAAGCTGAAAAATCTTCTGGTGGAGAAGGAACAGCCGCTGACCTTCACCATGGGGGATGTTTTCCATTTCAAGCTCCCGGAATAGAGCAGGAATCGCTGAGCTTGCGGCTTCAGAGGCAGCGGGGGTCGGACACAAATCACAAACGGAGGGAAAGACAGCAATGAGAATCGAACATCTGAAGGTGAATCATCTGGTCAATCCGGTCGGATTTGATCTGGAGCATCCCACCATTTCGTACACGGTGGCAGAGGCAAGGGGACAGGTACAGAAGACGGCCAGGGTGCAGGTTTCCCTGCAGGAGGACTTTTAGAAGCCGGTGTACGACAGCGGGGAGCAGGAGAACATCCGGAGCACTGCCTATGAGCTGCCGGTCCGGCTGGAGCCGATGACGAGGTATTACTGGCGCGTTTATGTGTCAGATGAGACAGGGGATGCTGCCTGGAGCGAAACGCAGTATTTTGAGACCGCCAAAACCGTGTCCGGAAATTCCGGTCAGTGGACGGGCCGCTGGATCACGCCGGAGCTTGACAAGGAGGTGCAGGCGGCGGTCTGCAGGGAAATCCAGGTAGACAGGCCGGTGAAGCGTGCCAGAGCATATATGGTCGGTCTTGGCGTATACGAGTTCTACCTCAACGGCGAAAAGCAGGGCGAGGAGTGTCTGCTGCCGGGCTTTTGCAATTATGACAGCTGGATTCAGTATCAGACCTATGAGCTGGCATTGACTCCCGGAGTCAATCGTCTGGAGATCGTGCTGGGTGACGGCTGGTACAAGGGCTGGTACGGACTTCGGCAGAAATCGGAGAACTACGGGGATCGTCTGGCCGCATTGGCGGAGATTCACATCGAATATGAGGACGGAACGGAGGAGCTCATCGGAACGGATGACACCTGGTCCGCCAGGAAAAGTCAGGTGGTTTCCAGCGGCATCTATCCCGGGGAGGTGTTCGACGCTACGCTCGATACCAGCGAGCGCTTTGGAGTAAGGTACCTTGATCTTGGCTATGACAGGCTGTATCCGCGCCTTTCTCCCCGCATCACGGTGCACGAACGGATCCGCCCTGTTGAGGTCATTCACACGCCGGCAGGCGAGACCGTGCTGGATATGGGTCAGAACATGGTGGGATGGCTTGCGTTTCGCTGCCGGGCCCCGAAGGGAACGAGGCTCTTCTTCCAGTTCGGCGAAATCCTGCAGGACGGGAATTTCTACAACGACAATCTGCGCACCGCCAAGGCGGAATTCACCTATATTGCAGACGGCACCGACAAAATGGTGCGGCAGCACTTTACCTTTTACGGGTATCGTTTTGTCAAGGTGACCGGCTGGGAGGGCGAGCCGGATCCGGAGGACTTCCGCGGACTGGAAATCCATTCCGACATGGAGGAGAGAGGCAGCATTCAGACCTCAAACGAGCTGGTCAATCAGCTGATCCACAATGCCAAATGGGGAATGAAGGACAATTTCCTGGATGTTCCCACCGATTGCCCGCAAAGAGATGAGCGCTACGGCTGGACAGGAGATGCCCAGATCTTTTCCGGGACGGCTTGCTATTTCATGGATACCTATGCTTTTTATACCAAATACGGGAGAGATCTTTCTTCCGAGCAGAAGCGCCTTGGCGGCGCGGTGCCGGATGTGGTCCCGGTGTGCAATTATCACGGTGCCGTCTCAACAGCCTGGGGAGATGCGGCCACCGTCATTCCGTGGAACGTGTACCTTCATTCCGGTGACAAGGGCATTCTGCGGCGCCAGTATGAGAGCATGCGCGATTGGGTGGAGTTCATGAAGCGGGAGGATGATAAGGACGGCGGAAAGCGCCTGTGGCTTACCGGACAGCATTACGGGGATTGGCTTGCACTGGACGGAAACTATCCGGGGGGCGTATTCGGCGGAACCGATGACGGCCTGATTGCCTCAGCCTATTACTATTACTCCACCACCATTCTGTATAAGGCAGCAGGGATTCTGGGACAGTCCGAGGACGCGGCACGGTATGAACAGCTGGCAAAGGAAATTTATGCCGCCTTTGTGAAGGAATACTATACATCGAACGGCCGTCTTGCCGTAGACACCATGACAGCCTATGTGGTGGTTCTGTACATGGGTCTTTGCCCGGAGGAATACAAGGAGCGGGCAAGGAAGGGCCTTTTGAACAAGCTGAAAAAGAACTTCTATCATCTGGAGACGGGATTTGTGGGGACGCCGTATCTGTGCCGCGTGCTCTCCGGCAACGGAATGAACGAGGAGGCATATCACCTGCTGCTGGAGAAGGGCTATCCCGGCTGGCTCTATGCCGTTCTTATGGGAGCCACCACCATTTGGGAGCGGTGGAATTCGGTGAATCCGGACGGAAAGATCAGCGGAACGGAAATGAATTCCCTCAACCACTATTCCTACGGCTCCATCGTGGAGTGGATGTTCCGACATATGGTCGGAATCCGTCCGAAGGAGGAAGGAGCGGGCTTTAAGAAGTTTACGCTTTCCCCTCAGCCAAATCATCAGCTGCAGAGTGCAAAGGGCACCCTTTCGTCGGCAGCAGGAACCATTTCCTCTGCCTGGAGCATCGACGGAGGAAAGCTGCATTTCTCCTTTGCGGTTCCCTTTGATGCCGAGGCGGTCATTGTCCTTCCGGATGCCGACAAGGCGGAAATTGACGAATGGATCTGCAAGGAAAAGCTGAATGTCAGAAAGACCGAGCAGAGAGGAAAGGACACGGCGGTTACGGTGGGAGCCGGAGAATATCGCTTTGACTATGAGCCGACGACACCGTACCGCAAGGTTTACAGTCTGGACTCCTCCTGGCAGGAGCTGAAGGAGAATCCGAAGACGTGGGAAATCATGAAGAGGGAATATGTGAAGAGCCATATGCCCTTCGAAAAGGAGCTGTGCACCTTGGATGAAATGACAAGATCTCCCTTCCTCGGGGTATCCAAGGAGGAGAGAGAGCGGCTGGATGCGCTGCTGCGGGCCGTGGAATAAGACGGTGGAACAGAGCTGTGGAATAGAGCCGTGAAATCAGGCTGTGAAATAAAGAAAGCGAAGCGCTGATAAAAGCGCTTCCTCCGCCGGAGGCTGCCGGGAAAACGCTGATTCAATCAGCGTTTTCCCGGCACAGGGTGCGCCGGATTCTGCGCAGTGCCTTCCGGCAAAATCTTCCGGCGGTCAGGTCAAGGCGGCACGAAAAGCGCTTCCACCCGGTGACAGGCGGCAGGATCAGGTGCTGAAACTCCTCCTGATGCGCCAGAAGATACGCAGGATAGGAGTCATCTACGGGCACCTGCTCGAAGTGCGCGCTGCGGCCGAAAATGTCCTGCCCCAGCACCAGCTTGTCCATGGTTTCGGCAATGATTTCGGCGTCATTGTATTCCTGGTGCGCCGCGGCGCGGATCTTTGTCCCGATGCGGCGCAGGACATTGGCTTCACGGAAGCCTCCCATGTAGCCGAAGTGCCAGCCGCCGTCCTCCACGCGGACAGACCGCGCATCGGTCACAGGAACAAGATCCCGCAGCCGCACGATCCCCTCTGCGGGAATGCTGCGGAGACTGCAGACCTTGGTTCCGAGCCATTTGCGCTGCGCCTCCGGGACATCCGGGAATTCCCCGGTGATGGAATGGAGACGAACCGGCTTCTCCTCCATATTGAGGAACACATAGAAATTTCTCTGGGCAAGGTGATAGACCTTGTCCGGGTCAAAATCCGCAAGGATTTGCTGCAGGGCGCGGGGATTGGGGATCTCGTCCAGATCGCCGAACAAGATCACATCCCTGTCCGTCACATCCTGCAGACGGTCCAGCAGATGGTTTTTCTGGAAATAATCCCTTCGATGCGTAAGCTCCTGTCCGGGAATTTCCGGGGCATACCGATCCGCAGCGGGATTGACCGTCACCCCATCCTCCATAAGGACATCATCCGATACGACCACATAGTCAATCTTAGACAGATAGGGAGCGAAGAGCTCCTTGTTTTTTTCGAAAATCAATTCCTTCGGCTCGCCGGAAAAGGTCCGTGTGGCTTCCTCGATGACGAAGCGGTCCACGAGGGGATTCAGAATCTCCAGCCGAAGCTTCAGGATATCCAGTTCATTGAAAAAGGGAATGCAGTCGATGACCATGTTCAGCACCTGTTTGTCGTTCGGTCTATCTGCGGCGACGGCTAGGATTCCCAGCCGTGCCGACGTTTCCATGCGCCGGTCCTCCTCCACAACAGCAAAGGACGCAGCAGCCTCCGGATTCGCTCCATCGGAGAAACGAAGCGGGGGTAGGAGGCGTTTTCCCCTCTCCACTTGTGGAAGGCAAAGGGCTCGATGCCCTGATTTTCCGGCAGCATATGCTCTCTGCCAAAATAAACCGCGATCTTAAGCGGAGCAAAGCGCAGTCCGTCCGCCTCCATCTGATTTCTGGAGTGACAGCAAAGAAAGATGTCCTCATTGTAAAAGCCGTCGTCCACCGGGACCCACGGGAGCCGGTGCTCGGCAGGGTAGGAGAGGAGACGCCTGGAGCGGAGGGAAACGCTGTTGCCGACCCGGCAGATGTTCCCGTGCGAGTCCCGATAGGCGTAATCGTTGTCCGGCAAAGGCCAGGGGGAGCCGATGTAGTCGTAATCCAGAAAGGCATTCTGCCATTTTTCCGGATGGATGACAAAGCCGTCGGCATGCACCAGCAGGATATAATCGGTCCTGATGTAGGGGGCGAGCTCATAGACCATAAAATGGTTGAAGCCGTCGATATCGGTGATCCTATCGCAATGTGCATAGCGGATGCTCTTCGGAAGGCCGAAGGGGCGCTTATGTGTGATGAGCACGGCATCACCAAAATCGATGCCGCGCATGGAATATTCCATTGCCTTTATGGTTTCATAAAGATGCACGCTGCTCACGGCAACCAGCGTCACCTGAGGCAGCTGCAGTCTGCCGTTTTTGCTGTTCATGAATTGCGGGCCTCCCGCCGCGTCGATGCCATGCTCTCATGCAGGACTTTCTGTTGATAAATGTTCAGGCGCCCGCATGTAAGTCCTTTGAACCCGGCTCCGGCGCCCAGGTAGGGATGATTCCCGCGCGGCGCAGCAGGGAGCGTTCGATCTTGCGCAGATAGAAGCGGCCGTACAGGAGCTTTCTGCGAAGAATCTGACAATAAAAGCGCACCCTTCCGGGCCGTTTGTTGCGCCTTCGGTAGAGGCGGGAGGTTTTCTTGTACTCCTCCAGCTCCCTTCGGCATTCCTCCGGCTCCCAGATGCGGCCCTGTCGGTCCTGATAATGCAGGAAGCTGTAGATGTTCTGCTCGGAGGAC
>CAYXAN010000085.1:0-7221 GCA_964461705.1 uncultured Sarcina sp.
GCTGCTGCTCCCGATGCCGCCTCCGGTGCTGCCTCCGATGCCGCAAAAAAAGCTTTGGCCAAAACAAGACACACAACATCGGAAAACGCCGGGCTTATGGTCATGGTTCAGTCCGTGGAACAGGCAAGCACCGTTCTCGACTGGAAACGGCTGCATCCGGGGAGAATGGAATTGATTCTGGATGCAGAGGCAAGAGATGACTGCGATGCGATCCTGAACAGAATAGCAAGGGATACGGCCGAAGCCTCTGCCGCTGTTTCGGTATCCGCCGCACTTCCCTATGTCCTGCGGGCATCGGACCGGTCGTGGATGTCGGAGTTTTATGACAAATATAAGAATAAATTTTGCGGATTTGTTACAAGAACATTGGAAGAACTGGAAATTCTGATTAAAGAAGAGTACAATAACAAAGTTATTGTGGACAGTGTACTCTACACGTGGAATCGTGAGAGTGAGGCTGTCCTGCGGCAATCCGTTCCGAAGTCCGGACAGCTTCAGATGGTTTTGCCGTTGGAACTCGACAGAAGAGAGCTGCTTCGAACCTTTTCCGAAGAGAGCGGTGAGGGCTGCGGACTGGAGGATAAGATCCTTACGGTTTACGGAAGAGCTCCTCTTATGATCAGTGCCAATTGCGTCCGCAAAACCTGCGGCCGATGCCTTGCAGCCGGTGCGGACGGGGACGACAGATCCGGAGTATATTGCGCACTGAAGGATCGCACAGGTGCAATTTTTCCCGTAAAGACGGATTGCCGTCATTGTCAGAACACGATATACAACAGCGTACCTACGTCACTTCATAAATTCACGGAGGATCCGCTTTTCCGGGAGGCAGGGGCAGTTCTTGTCAGCTTCACGACGGAAGGAAGGCGGGAAGTGATTGAGGTTCTGAACATTTTCGGAGAGCCTGCAGGGAGCAGAAGACACAAGGCCTTGCTGCAGACACAGCTGTGTCTTGGCAGCAGCTTTACCAACGGACATTATAAAAAGGGCGCTCTGTAGGAGCGCCGCTTCACGATCGCATGCGGACATACATTCTGGCTTTAACCAAATACGGCATCGTAGCCGTCATGATTGCCTACACGGTTCTGGCTTTTTACTTGCTGATTCAGAAGGAGGAAGAGGAGACACGTGAGTTGACGCTGATTCAGAATATCCTGATTCTGACATTTCAGATGATCAGCTACTTCACTCTGTTTGTCGCGCTCGGCGATGGAAGATATATGCTTTTCTCTCTTCTGGTGATCGCAGTGTTTTTTACGATCTTTCTGTTGTATCGTACACTGTACCGACATGCAAATATGCCGCTTTTCAACAACATGTGCATGCTGCTGTCCGTGGGGCTGGTGGTTCAGTCCAGATTATCGTTTGACAATGCCGTTCATCAGCTGATGATTGCCTCGGCCGGGCTTGCGATTGCGTTCTGTCTTCCGATTCTGCGCGGGAAGTTTTCTCTTCTGAAGTCTCTTCGATATGCTTACGGCGTGGCAGGGATTGTCATTCTGGGCATTGTCATGTGCCTTGGTGCTACCACGCTGGGTGCGAACATCACATACACCATTGCCGGCGTCACCTTCCAGCCGTCGGAATTTGTCAAGATTCTCTACATTATTTTTCTCGCCAGTACACTGAAGGATGTGAAAAATCTGAAGGACCTCTTCATTGTTACGGCATTTGCCGCAGTGCATGTTCTGATTCTTGTCGGCTCTACCGATCTGGGCTCCGGCCTCATTTTCTTTGTTGTATACCTGTTCATGGCTTTTCTTGCCACCGGAGAATGGCTGATTCTGGCGGCGGGCTTTGGCTGCGGAGGCCTCGGAGCCGTTGTCTGCTACTTCATGTTTTCTCACATTCGGGAGAGAGTGCAGGCATTTCTGGATCCGTGGAGTCTCATTGATTCCATCGGGTATCAGATCACGCAGTCACTGTTTGCCATCGGTGCAGGAGGTCTTTTCGGTGTCGGTCTGGGACAGGGCACGCCGTCGGATGTTCCCTTTGTGGAATCTGACTTTGTGTTTGCTGCAGTATGCGAGGAATTGGGACAGCTTGTAGGAATCTGTGTCATTTTGATCGGGATCAGCTGTTTCCTTGTGATGCTGGAGCTGTCTGCCGGATTTGCGGATCGGTTCTATCGCCTTGTGGCGTATGGCGCGGCTATCTGCTATGTATTTCAGATGTTCCTGACGTTGGGGGGGCAGACCAAGTTTATTCCGCTTACCGGTGTTACACTTCCGTTTATCAGCTACGGAGGAAGCTCCATTCTTTCTACATTGATTCTCTTTACTCTGATTGAGGCCATGTGCATCCTGCGCGGGGAAAAGATTGAGGAAATACGCAGAAAGCGCGCATATGAGCAGCAGCGCAGGATGCGCAGCAGCGACAGGTACCGGGAGCAGAGAAGCTACCGCAATTACAGTCGGCGGGTGCCTGCAAAGAGACAGGAGCATGACGGTGAGGAATCGGGAGGTCAGACAAAAGAGCTAAGGCTCCACATGGGCACTGTAACGCGACGGGCGGTCCGCATTACGGAGGATGAGGGATTCTACGATGACTGACAGACGGATGAGGAACAGCAGGGGGCGTGTGGAACGGGATACCAGAGAGGCGTCCCCGCGGACAGCGGGCGCAAGAAAGAGGGCGGCGCTTGTCCGGGAAAAGGCACGGGTCCGGCGTCAGGTTTTCTCCACAGGAGCGGTGATCTCCGCATTGTTCGGAGCCATGATTGTCTATCTCGTGGTTTATGCCAATTCCAATTCCAGAGATCTGTTCGAGAATGACTACAACAAGCGCGAAGAGGCTCTGCTGGATCAGAATATCCGCGGCACGATCTATACAGCGGATGGGGAAGTCCTGGCACAGACCGTTCAGGATCAGGAGGGAAATGAGGTACGCTCCTATCCCTATGCAAATCTTTTTTCTCATGTTATCGGCTACACCTACAAAGGCGGGAGCGGCGTGGAACAGCTGGAGGATTACGAGCTGACGCATTCGGACATTTCACTTTCGGACAAGGCCGGCTACGACGAGGCCGGCGAGAAATATCCCGGCAATGATGTCTACACAACCCTAAATCTGTCGCTGCAGCAGGCGGCATACGATGCGCTCGGAGACAATCAGGGTGCGGTCATTGTCACGGAGGTGGACACCGGAAACATTCTGTGCATGGTATCCAAACCGGATTTTGACCCCAATACCATCGAGGAGGATTGGGAGAGTCTGGGCGCGGATGCGGATTCCGGGACGCTGGTAAACCGTGTGACCCAGGGACTGTATGCGCCGGGCTCTACGTTTAAGATTTTTGACGCCGTTGAGTTTATGGATGAGAATATGGCTGACGCCAACAGCTTTTCCTATGACTGCATCGGCTATGACAATGAATATACACTGGAGGACGGGCAGCCCATTCATTGCTATCACTGGACGGCACATGGGCAGGTGGATCTTGAGAAGGCCTTTGCCAAGTCCTGCAACAGTGCATTTGTGAATATCGGCAACAGTCTGAACCGAAGCTCCTTTGCGGATCTTCTGGATGAAATGATGTTTGGAGAGTCATTGCCGTACGATCTTCCGACGGGAACCAGCTCCTATATTCTGACAAGTGAAACCTCCACAGAGGACGTGACGCAGCTGTCCATCGGGCAAGGATCTACACTGATGACGCCGATGCACCTTAATATGGTGACGGCGGCGATTGCAAACGGGGGAACCATTCACAAAGATCAGATCGTTTCCTCTGTCACAACCGGAACCGGCTCGGTCATTTCCTCCGCCAAAACCGAGAATTACCGTACCGTCATGACATCGGAGGTGGCAGCCAAGATGCGGGAGATGATGCGGGACGTTGTCCTGGAGGGAACAGCAGCCAAGCTGAGCTCCAGATCCTACAACCCGTGCGGCAAGACCGGCTCGGCGGAGATTGTGACGGGGCAGAGCACCTCACACGCATGGTTCACCGGCTTTGCTCCGTTTGAGGATCCTGAGATAGCCGTTACGGTGATTGTGGAGGGCGCAGGAAGCGGCGGCGTATCAGCGGTTCCGGTGGCCCGAAGTGTAATGGATGAATATTTCAACTACACACCGGCAGAAGGAGAAGATGATGATGCCAACTATGTTATGGTTGGTGTGGAAGGGAGCCAGAGCTCGGCCTCCGATCCTTCGGAGTCCACGGGTACTACGGTTACTTTAAATATGGATACCGACGGTGACGGCGTCATGGATGCCATTGACACCAACGGAGACGGTGCGGCGGATGCATACGATCTGGATGGAGACGGGATTCCGGAATCCTCTACGAATACACCGGCTGCAGCGACCCAGGCGACGGTGACGTCGGAAGCGGCAACAGCCACGGATCCTGCAGCGGGTACAGGGGCAGATGCTATGACGGATTCTGTGCCGGACGCAGCGGACGACGGTGCGTCGGCTACGGAGACTGGAGCGGCGGCAGGAGCTGATACGCCCTCGGAAGCCGATGGTTCGGTGACAGGAAATAACGGGACAGCGGCGGGAACGGAGGATATAACAGGAGGAACGACGGATCCCTCGGAGACGGTACAAACAGGCGCGGATCCTGCGGCAGGCATCGATCCCGGACAGACGGCACAATAGGCGGATTACGAATGATTTGCGGATTGCGGGAGCGCGCAGCAATCCGGATATCATGGGGTCAAAAAGCTTTTTGACTCCGGTATCATATTTCATGCGTGGAGACAGGAAATGCAGTTTTACCGTGACATGTATGTAAGTCCGGAGATTCAGCATCCGGGCAGCGTTAAAAGGAGGCTTCAGCACAGTGCGGGAAGCCTCTCTTTGTATGTCATCACAGTATGCGGTGATGCCTCCGGACAGCTGCAGTTTTTCTCCTCGGCGTATCTGCGCCAGCCCTTTTTGAAGCGGAGCTGCCCGATGATCCTTGGGATTGCAGAGGGCAGGGCAAATGCGATCCGGCTTGTGGAAAAAATGTTCCGGGAGTGTTATGAACAAACCGGCGGAGCCGACCTGATTCCGTTTCTGGCCAAAAGGGATGCCAGACTGCAGTCCGATATTCCGCCTGCGGCACAAAAGGAGGAGGCATGACAGGAGGAGAGATTCTGATTGCCGCCGCAGCTTTGACAGGACGGATACTTCTTGCAGCGGCCGCGGTTTGTCTGCTTCTGCTGCTGTCGATTCTGCTGGTTCCCATTCGATACCGTGCCGTTGTGCAGGTGGAGGATCCGAACGAACATGACTCGCCGGATTGGGAGGCATGGAAGGCAAATACATATGCCGAGCTGCGCTTTTCATGGCTTTTGCATCTGATACGAGGCTCCTGCCGATGGACTGAGGGGCTTGAGATGGAGCTGAAATGCCTGTGCTTTCGGCTGCCGCCTTTTGCAGACGGGCACAGAAGACACAGGAAAAAGAAAAGGAAACAAAAAAAGCCCGAAGCACCCGGCCAAGGGTCAGGCGGCCGGGGAATGTCCCCGGATCAGATAAAAGAGCTTCTGGGACTGCTGAGGAAGGATGGGACGGGAAAATCCATACAGGCTATTCTGGAAAAGGCAGGAAGAATCCTGAAAATCCTTCTTCCCGGAAAATGGAGGCTGGAGGGAACGGTAGGCCTGGAAGGACCGGAGAATACGGCAAGATTCATCGAAGCGGAGGGAATCCTTCTTCCGTTTGTGTGCGGTCATGTCTGGATATTGCCCCAGATGGAGGGATATCGGATGGATATCAGGGGAGGAGCCGGAGGGAGGATTTCTCTTGCCCGGATATTGTTTGTCATCATTGTGCTTTTGCTGGATCGAAATGTACAGGATCTCATAGCTTCTGTTCAGAAAATCATCAACCGAAAGGAAAAGAAAGGATAGAAAAATGGCGGAAAACAAGCAAAACGGAGCGCATCCCCGCAGCAACAGCTTTGAAGAAATCATGCGTTCCATGATGGGAAGCGCCGGCGGTGTTTTAAGCAGCAAAACGGTCATCGGTGAGCCGATTCAGGTAGGAGACACCCTTCTTATCCCGCTGTCAGATGTCATCGTGGGAGCGGCGGCCGGATCCAACAACAGTCAGAATAACAATGCCGGGATGGGGGGCTTTACGGCGAAGATGTCTCCCAGTGCCGTACTGATCATTCGAAACGGAAACACAAAGGTGGTGAATATCAAGGATCAGAATTCCCTGTCACGGTTTGTGGACATGGTTCCGGAGGTTGTGGATAAGATCATTGATGCCAGAAGCGGTAAGGATATGATGAGCGATGATGAGGCGGTAGACCGCGCATTTCCGGAGGAAAAAGATGTTTGATACTAAGCTGCAGAGGGTGATTCGTGTCATCGGGCACAAGAATCCGGATACAGATTCGATTTGCTCAGCCATTTCCTATGCGTGGCTGAAGAATCATACCTCAGACGAAACCTATGAGCCAAGGCGTGCCGGAGAGATCAGTCGGGAGACGCAGTTTGTGCTGGATCATTTTCACGTAAAGACGCCGAAGCTGTCCGTGGACATGAGTCCCACCATCAGCTATATCGATATCCGGCAGGAGCCCGGTGTAGACGGTGAGATGTCGACAAGGGATGCCTGGCAGAGGATGAATGACCGCAATATCGACACTTTGTGTGTGACGGACAAGAAGGATAATCTGCTGGGACTGATCACGGTTCGTGACATTGCCAATGCCAATATGGATCTGTTTCATACAGAGGTGCTGGGAGAGGCTCAAACCAGCTACAAAAATCTGCTGTCGGTTTTGAACGGGAAGCTGCTGACCGGTGATCCGGCGGGCTTTATCACAACAGGACAGATTCATGTCGGGACGAGTCCGGAGGCAATGGAGGAGCTGATTCATAAGGGCGATCTTGTGATGGTGACCAATCGTTACGAGGCACAGATGTGCGCCATTGATTACGGCGCCGCCTGCCTTGTCGTATGCGTGGGAGCATCGGTTCCGCAGAAGCTGATTGACCGCGCGGCAGATGCAGGGTGCACGGTGATTTCCACTCTGTATGACACGTATGCTGCGGCAAGACTTGTCAGCATGGCGGTTCCTGTCCGTTTTTTTATGAAAACAGAGGGACTCCTGGCATTTAACGTAAACACTCCCGTGGAAGAGGCACGGAAGGTGATGGCAAGTGTTCGTCACAGATATTTCCCGATTCTGGATCAGGAGGGAAAATACTGCGGCGTGATCAGCAGACGTAACTTGCTGAATATGCACCGAAAGAGGGTGATTCTGGTCGATCA
>CAYXAN010000086.1:0-7189 GCA_964461705.1 uncultured Sarcina sp.
ATAGAATGCCGAAAGCAGTTCCTTCATTTCTTCCGGACTCTCTGCCCTGCCAAGACGTGATGAAAGCTCACAGATCGCATCACGGATCCGCCGGCTGTACGCCCTGCACCCATTCCCGGAGGGCTGATAGTCTGCAATCCACGCCGCCTCCGGAACATCAAGCATTTGTGCCAGCTGTTCCAGATTCAGCCCGTACAGCCTGCGGAACACGCGCATATCATGCAGGGCGAAGGCATTGATGGAGCCCTCCACCGCTCCCCTTTTCTCACAGGCGAGGGAAAAGCTGTTTTCGCTGTTGACCAGAAGGTTGGTCAGATACACATGCACCAGATTGCCGTAATACCCGTTTTCGTCCGCGTCCTTCAGCACCACTGCGATGCACTCCCTCAAAACCCTGGCCGCCGCATCATCGCTCATGCCCTCCGAAAGCCTTTGCAGTTTTCCTGTCAGCTCGTCGCTTTCAATATCCCGATAGATAAATCCCTGTTCCATCCTTTGTCCTCACTGATCTTTATCCACGCGCAACAACGATGAAGGCGTTTTCCTAATAGTTCCCCAAAACCTTCAGATTCTTCGCCTCATCCCGAAGTCCCCGCAGGGCATTCCGAACCGCCGGATCCTCCATATTGCCGTCAAAATCGATAAAGAACCGATATTCGAAGCTTCGGTCCCGAATAGGACGGCTTTCGATCTTGTTCATGTTCAGGTTATTGTAGATGAAATGGGACAGCACCCGGTACAAGGCTCCGCTTTCATGCTCCGTCTCCAGCACAATGGAAATCTTCCGGCCCGTGCGAAGGAACACCTTGCGGTTTGTGACGATGATAAAGCGCGTTGAGTTGGTATCGGAATCATTGATCCCCTTTTCCAGAATTTCCAGCCCGTACGCCTTCGCCGCATATTCCGAGCCGATGGCTGCCTCGCTGATGTCCCGATCCTCTGCCACCTTCTTGGCCGCATAAGCGTTGTTCTGCATGCCGACCTGCTGCCACTCCGGGTGCTGATCCAGATAGTGCTCGCTCTGCATCAGGGACTGGGGATGGGAATAGACCGTATGTACGGTCTGCACCGTCGTGCCCGGCACGCCCATCAGACAATGGCGAATCGGAATGATCTGCTCCCCCACGATGTAATTTTCGAACTCAAACAGGAGGTCATAATTCTGCGAAACAATCCCCGCAGTGGAGTTTTCAATCGGAAGCACCGCATAATCCGCTGCGCCCTCTTCAATCGCGCTCATGGCATCCCGGAAGGTTTCCACGTGGAAATTATCGATGTCTTCCCCGAAAAATTTCTTCATGGCAGCTTCCGAATAGGCTCCCGGTGCCCCCTGATAGACGACCCTTGTGTGCTCATCCACCAGCGAATCAACCGGAAGAAAGGGCAGTCCGTGCAGCTGTCCCTCCTGATCCATGATGCGGTACTGACACTTCCGGCTGATGGCCATGATCTGCTCATAAAGCTCATGCACCGCTCTTCGGTTAAAATCGCTGCTGGCCATATTGGCAAGGGTTGTCAGCTTCTCCTGTTCGCGCTTTTTGTCCAGCACCCGCTTGCCGGATTTGATTTTGTCCTCGGCAACCAGTCTGGAAATCGCCATCCGATCCTCGATCAGCTTCACCACCTGCGCATCAATTTCATCCAATTGCTGACGATATTCCTGTAATCCCATATCTTCTCCTGTAAACACTCCGCTGTATTCTGCTGTAATTCCTGCTGCTGTAATCCCGGCTGTCGTACAAAGCCGGACGGACACGACATCCCCGGCAGACAGCCTGCGTCAATATCTTCCTAATTCTCCTCCAGCTTCACCAGCTTTGCCGCCTGATCCGCTGCGATCAGAGCATCCAGAATCTCGTCCAGCGCTCCGTTCATTACCGCATCCAGATTATACACGGTCAGCTTAATCCGATGATCGGTCACTCTGGACTGGGGAAAATTGTAGGTTCGGATTTTCTCCGAACGGTCTCCGGTTCCGATCTGCGAACGGCGCAGATCCGCCTCCTTGTCATGGCGGCTCTGTACCTCCAGATCGTACAGCTTGGAGCGCAGCAAGGCCCATGCCTTGTTCTTGTTCTGCAGCTGTGAGCGCTCCGTCTGGGAATAAATGACAATACCCGTCGGAAGGTGCGTGAGCCGAACGGCGGAATCCGTGGTGTTGACGCCCTGTCCGCCGTTTCCGGAGGCTCTCGTAATATCAATCCGAACATCCTCCATCGGAATGTCGATGTTGATGTCCTCTGTCACCTCCGGCATGACCGCCACCGTGATCGTTGAGGTATGAATGCGCCCCTGGGATTCCGTTGCGGGGACTCTTTGTACCCGGTGCACCCCGCTTTCATATTTCATTCTGGAATATGCGCCCTGTCCCACGATCATGAAGTTGACAAACTTCATGCCGCCGATGCCGCTTTCCTCAAAATCAAGAATCTCGGTTTTCCACCCCCTGCGCTCTGCGTAGTGGACATACATGCGGTAGACCTCTGCCGCAAACAGCGCCGCCTCATCTCCGCCGGCGCCTGCCCGGATTTCAAAGATGACATTCCGGTCATCGTTGGGATCCTTCGGAAGAAGCAGAATTTTCATTTCTCCCGTCAGCTGCTCCACGCGCTGCTTGGCGTCGGCCAGCTCCTCTCTGGCCATTTCCTTCATCTCCGGATCGCTTTCTGCGTCAATGAGCTCCAGCGCATCCTCGACGTCCTTGTTTGCTCTCTTGTAGGCGCGATAGGTCTCCACCACAGGAGTCAAATCCGTCTGCTCACGCATCAGCGCCCGATAGCGGTCCATGTCCTGAACCACCTCCGGCGTGCTCAATTCAATTCCTATCTCCTCATAATGCAGGAGAACTGATTCCATATTTTCAAACACAGCACTACCCCATCATTTCTTTTGCGATATCTCCTGCCGGCCGGTTCCCTGCACCACCCTGTCAAGACCGCCGTAATCCTTGTAAATTTCGACCTTGGCAAACCCCGCTTCCTGCATCAGACCGGCAATCTCAGCCGCTTCCTCAAAGCCTGCCTCCACTATTATAGTCCCTGCCGGGTTTAAATGTCTCTTTGCCTCACGAAGGATTCGCCGATAGAAGACAAGTCCGTCCTCTCCGCCGTCCAGGGCGGCATACGGCTCTCCCAGACAAACCTCCGGCTCCAGCGTAGGGATGACTCCTGTCGGCACATACGGCGGATTCGAAACAATAAGATCAAACGTCTCATCCCCCACAGGCTCCCACAGATCCCCCTGCCGAAACCTTGCCCGCTCTGTCAGCTGCAGACTCTCGCGGTTGTAAGCTGCAGCCTCCAGCGCCTGCGCACTGATGTCCGTTCCAAGGCCTCTCGCTTCGGGAAGCGAATGAAGCAGGGACAGCAGAATGCAGCCGGAGCCGGTGCACAAATCCAGGATTTTCCCCACGTCCTGCTGCCGCTTCGTCGCCCAGTTGAGTGCTGCCTCCACCAGACATTCTGTGTCCTGCTCCGGAATCAGCGTACTGCGATTTAAGTGAAAGGTCAGTCCCATAAAGTCCCACTTCTGCAGAATCATCGCGGTGGGCTCCCGGTTCACGCGCCTTTGAATGTAGCTTTGATAAAGGCACGCCTCCTCTTCGGACACCCCCCTGTCCGGATATACCAAAAGAGTCTGCAGATTGGTTCCGCAGACTTCTTCCAGCAAAAGACGGGCATCCAGCGCCGCATCCGCAAGACCGATGTCCTCCAGCGCCTGCCTGCCCTTTTCGTATAATGTGCGATATTCCGATGCTTCCCCGATTCCTGTACCCTTCATTTCAAACCAGTTCCGTGCCTGCCGAATTCATCTGTCCAAGGCATCCGCTTCCGCTCTGACCGAGTTCTCTCCTTCGCCTCCGTCCAAGGCATTCGTTCCACCTTTGCCCGAAGCTCAATCCCATTGTGACAGCTCCTCGTCCGTGTACCCGAAGGTCTTTTTAAGATAGCTTTTCCAGTCGAAGACAGCAGACACTGCCGCGATGGCCACCTCGGCCATCCCCTCATCCGGCTCCTTTGTGGTAAGGTGCTGCAGCCACACCCCCGGAGCGGAGATGATGTCCACAAAAAGATTGCTGTGCCGTCCGGCATACCGCAGAAATTCAAAGGAGATTCCCGCAATGACGGGCACCATCAGAAGCCGCACCAGGATCCTCATGCCGTAGCCGTCCACGCGAATGAAGAAAAACAGAAGGATGCTGATAATCACCACCAGAACAATGAAGCTGCTGCCGCACCGCTTATGAAAGCGCGGGCTGGCCATCACATTTTCCACCGTCAGCGGTCTCCCGCTCTCGATGCAGTTGATGCACTTGTGCTCCGCTCCGTGATAGCCGTAAAGCCGCCGGATATCCTTCATCAGAGAAATCCCGGCCATGTACAGCAGGAAAATTCCGAGCCGCAGAATTCCCTCCAGCAGAGCCATCAGCGCCTCACTTCGCACCACCGTATTCAGAAGCTCTGTCAGAAAAAGCGGAAGAAGAATGAACAGGCCGACGGCCAGCACGAAGGAAACGGCGATCGTGACACCCGTAATCACCTTCTCCTCTCTGGCCTTCTGTTCCGGTGTCTTGCTGCCCTCGTCCTCTGCCTCCTCCTCCAGAAAGGAGCTGGAGAACTCCAGTGCCTTCATTCCGATGACCAGGGAATCTACAAAGGACAGGACCCCCCGGACAAACGGAAGCCTTGTCCAGATCGTGCGCTCGCCGATGCCGTGCACCTCGTCCACACCCACTTCAATCTCGCCCGTCGATTTGCGGACGGCTACCGCCATCTGACTCTTGTTGCGCATCATGACGCCTTCCAGGACCGCCTGTCCGCCGATGCCGGAATAATGCTGCCTTCTTTTCCTTCTCGCCATAGGATCTCCTTGCGACGCAAATCAATCATTCCCTGCAGTACTGAAAAAGGTTGGGGCAGCTTCCTGCTCCAACCTCTGTCATCGCCTGAAATCGATATCTTACTTAAGACCGTATTTCTTGTTGAACTTATCAATGCGACCCTTAGCATTCGCTGCCTTCTGCTGGCCAGTATAGAAAGAATGGCACTTGGAGCAAACCTCGACGTGGATTTCCTTGATGGTGGATCCTGTGACGAAAGTATTGCCGCAGTTGCAGGTAACGGTTGCCTGATAATACTGAGGATGAATTCCTTCTCTCATGTTCGACTACCTCCTTCGTGCAAGCGCTTGCGTGAATGATCTATCATTCACTCACCTACATGAGCTTCCCTGCCAACCCGCCTGAAAAACACCGGCACTCCCTCCGCTTTCTGCAAGCAGATAAGACATCCTTCCTCTTTCCGCGAACCAACAAGGCTGCTGCATCGCTGTTCTGTTCAAAACAGCTTCATGATTGTATCATTTCCATTCACAGACCGCAAGTGCCATTCCTTACGATTTCACCCGATCTAACCGGCTAACCGGCGTTTTCCTGCACAACGTAATCCATAGCCTCCAGATAGCCCTGCAGCCCGTGCCCGACAATCTGCTTATCACAGGCCGGTGCCGTAACGGAGACCTTACGGAATGCCTCCCGCTCATTGATATCGCTGATGTGTATTTCCACCTTGGTGACGAAGACACTTTTCAGTGCGTCATGAATGGCATAGCTGTAATGGGTATATGCGCCCGGATTGATGACAACACCAATGAGCTCCTTGTCGCCGTATGCCTCCTGCAGCTTGTCAATGATCGCCCCTTCGTGATTGGATTGCCAACACTCCACAGCAATTCCAAGCTCTCCGGCGTGTGCCTCCAGCATGGAAACCAGTGCACTGTAATCCTGCGTCCCGTAGATGGACTTTTCCCGAATGCCAAGGAAATTCAGATTCGGACCGTTGATTACCAGAATCTTCTTCACGTGATTCCTTCCCTCCCAGAGTAATGGTGACTGTTCCGATGCCGATGGCGGGCCCCGGCAGAGGTGTCCCGTGCTCCGACGAGAGCCTCTCCCGGAAGGACCTGTGCCCCGGCATCATGTGAATTCGCATCTTCTGATGATTTCCGCTGCAATATCCGCCGGTCTCCTGCCCGTCACGGAAACAGTGATGTCGGCGCACTCCTCATAGACCGCATGCCGTTCGTCCAGAATCTTCCGCACCCTGTCCTCACGATCCGCCCCCGCAAGCAGCGGCCTTGAGGTGTCGTTTCCGATCCTGCGGATCACCTCCTCCGGTGAGACCTCCAGATAAATCACGGTTCCAAGTCTTTTCAGCAGAGCCCTGTTCTCCCTGCGCAGCACGATACCGCCGCCGCACGAATAGATACTCTTCTCCTGTCTGTCCTCTGACAGCCTGCGCAAAAGGTCGGTCTCCCGGCTTCGGAAGCCCTCCTCCCCCTCTTTGGCAAAAATATCCGTGACAGGCATTCCGGCCTGTTCGACCAGCAGGGCATCCGTATCCGGATTACTCCAGCCGGTTTGCCGGGAAAGCTCTCTTCCTATGGTGGTTTTCCCGCTCCCCATAAACCCGATCAGCACATAATTTTTCAAGTCTGCCATCCCAATCCCTTCATCCTGCGGATCTTTCCCGAACAAAGGTACCAAGCTTCGTGCGAACCTCGTCCACAAGCTCCTTCCCCGGGGTCTTCCCTGTCCAAAGCTGAAAGGCCAAGATTCCCTGCCACAGGAGCATGTCCAGCCCGTTGCGTCCCGGCTTTCCCGCCGCATGCACCAGCTTCAGGAAGCCGGTCTCCTCCGGATGGTAGATGCACTCATAGGCCGCCGATATTTTGTCATAAAAAGCAGGATCCTTGATGGGTACCGCGTCGGCAGAGCCAAGTCCGACACTGGTGCATTGAATGGCAAGAACCTTGCCCGGGCAGGAGGCCTCCCGGACCGCGTCCGAAAGATCCCGTGCGCGAATCTCCATGGAAGGAAACTCCTTCTGCAGCTCCTCTGCCAAAGCCTCTGCCTTTTCCCTGGTTCTGTTGAGAATCGCAAGTCTCCTCACGCCGGATGCTCCGCACATATATCCCGCCGCTCTGGCGGCTCCCCCTGCGCCGATGAGAATAACGTTCATGGAGGGAAGTGTGATTCCCATTTCCTCCAGCGCTCTCTGCAGTCCGAGGAAATCGGTGTTGTACCCCTTATAGCCCCAAATCGCTCCGCTCTCATCCCGTACCGACACCAGCGTATTCACGGCTCCGATGGCTCTCGCCCCGGGCTCCACATCGAGAAGGAAAGGAATGA
>CAYXAN010000087.1:0-7169 GCA_964461705.1 uncultured Sarcina sp.
GGTCAGCTTATTCAGATAACGAAACACATTGGCCAGCACTGCCACGGCAACGACCACAAGGGGAATCACCCACAGATGCCGGCGCAGATATACGCTGCCTCCCAGCCTCTCCATCCATCGCCCAAGGAAACCGGTAAGGTTCGCCTCCTGATCTCCAATGATCGAATCCACCGTATAGCTGATGATTTTGGGATTGATCATATCCAGTAAGGAGGTGACGCAGGAGCACAGAATGCTGACGGCGAACCATTTCCTGCTGCCCTCCAGAAAAAACCGGATCAGGCTTGATCCGTCGGAAAACCTCTCCCTTGCCTGCATCCTTCCCCCCATCTGACATCCTCATCGGTGTTTCCGGTTCCATCCGTATTCCCGACTTCATCCGCGCGTCTGCCCCATCCGTATTTCCATTCCATCCGCGCGTCCGATTTCACCGGCGTTCTCTCAGCTCAGCGTCAGCGATCCCCAGGTGTCACTGGGCACCAGCGTGATATAGGTCTTGCCCGTATTCAGCGTGATCTCCTCACCGGCTGCGTTGTAATACCTGGTGATTCCTCCCTCACCGGACTTGCTCCAGGTAATGGGAATGGCCCTTCCGTTGGTGCAGTAATAGCCGGACTCCCCGGACTGAATGCAGTTGTAGATCATGTAGCCGTGATCGTCATACTGCGTAAAGCTGCAGTTCTGAATCAAGACATTCTTGAAGGTGACCACCTGATCGTTCCCGCCGTCCTTGCAGATCTCCCCGAACTCGTAATAATCGTAGGTTTTCGTCTCCTCGTTGTAGATCAGCTTGGACTTGGTGTTGCCGAAGGGGAGGCTGATGGCTGTGGCTGCCGCCGCATCCTGCGCATCCTCCAGCGTGATCTCGTCTCCCTGATAGGCGGCAAACTGAAAATGGTTTCCGTCCTGCTTGCGGTCATCGTAGCTGGTCGAATATCCCGTATTGGCAAAATTCTTATCCAGATCTCCGCTCAGGCAAAATTCCGTGAACTCCGTTGCCTTTCCGTTGTTCACCCGGGAGAAGGTTCCGGAAAAATGATACGGATATCGTCCCAGATAGTCGTCAATGTAGTAGGGCCCGCCGTCATGACACAGCACAGCATCCCACTCCTGTCCCAGCAGGATGTTCGTCGGACGGATGGAACGGATGCTGCCTGCCTTCTCAATGGCTCCCCAATCCTTAAACAGGCACATAAGCCTTGTGATGCGGTCGTTGGCGGTGGAATTCATCAGCTCATACATGACATCGCATTCCGAAATGCCGAAATGAGGCAGTGCGCGGGAATCGTTGTCCACCATAATCGCCACCGGGCGCTGGTCCTCAATGTCCTTGCTGATCGGCTCACCGGTCAGCTCGCTGTAATACATATCCTCCGGAAGAACGTAGGCTTCTTCCTCCTCTTCTGCGACCTCCTCGGTCTCCTCCTGCCGGCCCTGTCCCAATTCCTCTGCACTGGCTCCCGCCGGAATCTCTTCAAAGCCGTGAGAGGCCGTCTCCTCCGCACTGCCGCAGGCAATAAGGCTGCCCGCAAGGCAAACCGCCAGGACAGCAGACACAATCTTCCTTCTCATACACTCTCCATTCTTCAGGGAAATACTATGCATACATACGTTGGATTATACCCCTTTTCACAGGAAGTTGGAATGACGGCAGGGAAGTGTTCCCGTGCATGTGCGTAAGGAGGAGGTGCCTCCGAGCAAAAAAAATCGCCTCCTGCCTCCCAAGGTATCTCCTGGAAAAGCGGAAACGAAAGCGGAAATGAAATCCGAAAAAATAAATTTGAAAAGCCTTTACCAAACTTGAAAAACCAATGGGACGGACGGGGCTCGAACCCGTGACCTCTCGCGTGTGAGGCGAACGCTCTCCCGGCTGAGCTACCGTCCCAATTTTTTGTTCACGGCGCGGCTGCGCCGTGAACAAAAAGCATTATAACTCTACTCTCCGGAAAATGGAACCTTTTTGTACAAATTCGTAACTTCCTTTTTACTTTTTACTGGCCGGAGTCTGCGTTGATTGTTCAGGCGGCGAATGCACTGCAGCCGTCTGTACAGCAAGTCCGTCTCACGGAGCGATGGAATACGCACCGTCCAGCAGAACAGACTGCCCCGAGTAGTAACAGGAATCCGGGCCGCTCAGGAAGGCGATCACCGGCGCGATGTCCTTCTTGGCATCTCCGAGTCTTCGCATCGGCTGCTGCTGCAGGATTGCATTGTACTTCTCCGGGAACTTCTTCGCCCATTCCTTTGCCGCAGGGGATTCCGCGCCGGGGAGAACGCAGTTGACACAAATTCCGTACTGTCCCCACTCCTTTGCCGCAATCTTGGTAAGACCGCGGATTGCCTCCTTGTTGGAGGCATAGGCAAGCTGCCCTGCATAGCCGAACATTCCGGTGGCAGAGGCAAAGTTAATCACGCGTCCCTCTCCCTGCGCCTTCATATAAGGAAAGCACTCCTGCATAAAATTAAGGGATCCGATGCAGCCGGTGGACCAAGCCATGAACATGGATTCGTAGGTCGTCTCCTCCACCGGGGCTGAGGGTGCGATCGCCTGCGCATTGTTGACAATCACATCAACTGTGCCGTAGGCCGCAACGGTCTTCTCGACAACCTCCTTCACCCTCTCGCGGTTTGAGGAATCGCAGGTCATCGCAAACGCTTCGCCGCCGAGCTCCTTAATCTCCTTTGCAGTGTTCTCAATCGGCTCCGGGCGGCGTCCGGTGCAGACAACCTTTACCCCTCTTTCTGCCAGACAAAGCGCAATTCCCTTGCCGATCCCCTGCCCGGCTCCGGTCACAATGGCCACCTTCTCATTGAGCTGCTTCATAATCTAATCTCCTGTCCCCTTTGTGAAATTTTACAATACCGTGTCCGTCTGTTCCTTGCACTGCTTGTGCAAACAGACTGCTGACGTCCTGTATATTGTAGCATGTTTTGTTAAAAATATGTCATCCACTTGTTAAAAAAATGTCATCCTCCCTGCTGATCCTGCCTGCGGATGGTATATGTACGATGTCGCTTTCAAAAATGCAAAATATTTTATTTTTCGAAAGCGGCAGGCAAAAGCACTCGTGTCGATCAGTGTAAAATTTCAAGGAAATCATTCCATTTCCATCGGAGCCACCAGCCTGCGGTAGACCCTGCGGAAGAAGACAAAGGACAGCACCAGAGAAACGCCCTCCGCGATCATGAAGCACCACCAGACATTGTTGACATTTCCCGTAAGGGACAGAAGCCACGCCACCGGAACCAGCACCACCAGCTGACGTCCCAGAGAAATCACCAGTGAATAGAGGCTCTGCCCCAGAGCCTGAAAGATGGAGCCCATGACAATGCCGCAGGCTGCCAGAGGGAAATGAATCGCAATGATCCGCAGGGCATGAATGCCCATCTCCTTCATTTCCGCAGAGGCGCTGAACAGGCTAAGAAGCGCGCCGGGAATCAGCTCCATCGTGATCGTGCCGCAGACCATAATGCAGATGGCCAGCAGCAATGCAAAGCGAAGCGCTTCATCAATACGGGACTTTCTGCGCGCGCCGTAGTTAAAGGCCAGCACCGGGATCAGTCCGTTGTTCAGGCCGAACACCGGCATAAAGAAGAAGCTCTGCAGCTTGTAGTACACGCCGAACACCGCCGTCGCCGTAGTGGAAAAGCCGGCCAGAATCAGGTTCATGAAATAGGTCATGACCGATCCGATGGACATCATCAGAATGGACGGAACTCCCACATAGTAGATCCTCCCGATGACCGCAAGGTCCGGCCGCAGAATCCGGGACAAGGACAGGTGAATCTCCTTATTGAAGTGAAGGTTCAGGAACAGTCCGACCACCGCGGCAATCGACTGCCCCAAAACCGTTGCGTAGGCCGCTCCCGCAACCCCCATGGCAGGGAAGCCGCAGAGTCCGAAGATCATGATCGGATCAAAAATAATATTGATCACCGCTCCCAGCAGCTGGCTGATCATGGACAGCATGGTCTGGCCGGTGGACTGAAGCAGGCGCTCAAAGGTAACCTGGAAGAACAGCCCCAGGGACATCATGCACACAATGCTAAGATAGGTATCACCCGCTGCAATGATCTCCGGGTCAGAGGTCTGGCTGCAGATAAACGGATTGGTGACAACGGCCCCGATCACAAAAAACAGGATGAAATTGACCACCGTAAGGAGAATGCCGTTGTTGGCCGCCGCGTCCGAGCGCCCAAACTCCTTTGCGCCCAGCGACTGAGACAGGAGGGAGTTCACACCCACCCCCGTTCCGGCAGCAAAGGCAATCATCAGATTCTGAAGCGGAAAAGCAAAGGTCACGGCCGCCAATGCATCCTCACTGATCTGCGCAACAAAGATGGAATCCACCACATTGTACAGTGCCTGAACCAGCATGGAAATCATCATAGGAACCGACATATTGACGATAAGCTTTTTAACCGGCATGACGCCCATTTTGTTCTCTTTGATTGTTGCCTCTGTCTGCATAAGCTTCCCCCTTGGATCCATCCATACCATCTCGGCTGCAGCAAGCACCGATGAGCCAATGCCTGTCCCTGATCCGGCAGAGGCAGTGACCGTCTGCACTGCAGCAGCGCGGACCGCAGCAATCGCCGCAGTCCGCGCTCTATGATAGCATGTATTCATCTGCTGAAACAATACGACCCCTATGGGAGAACCTCAAGGAAGCACGGATGAAGTCAGCGCTTCCTTAAAAATCACCGGCCGCCGCACCAGTCCTGCCTGCGGCAGCACCGTCAGGCAGGACCACGGATCCCCGTCTCTATAGACCGGTGTCAGCGGCAGCTCCAGACGAACCACGTTGATTCCTTCCTGCAGCGGCAGCTCCAGCTTCAGCGGAACGCCCATGCCCCGATCCACACAGATCCCGTTGACGTACAGATCCGCGCAGTCCACCGGCTCTTCCATGTGCATAAGGTACCGGCCGGCCTGCTCCCTGTTTAGAGTGATGTCGGTTTCGTAGGCCAGCGTTCCGCAGAAGGACTCCTTGATCACCCACTTTGTGATATCCGGAAGCGGCTGCGATTCCTCCACCTCGCACAGCGGCTGCCAGGAATCCTCCCGCACCTCCTGAGAGAAAATGCGCCAGGCTCCGGTCTGCAGAGCTGCGGAGGGTGTCCCGCCGCAGGGCTTTTCCGACTGCTGGAGCTTTGGACTCAAATGCCCCGAGGAACAAGTCCAAAAAGGCGTCCCGCTGCAGGGCTTTCCTGCCCTTTCTTTTTCGGCTGCTTCCGGATCGATCACGAGCACCCTCGATTCCCCGGGAAGCAGGGACAGCTCCGTGATCATTTCGCCAGCCCTTCGCACGCAGTCCGCCTGCATGCAGCGGTTGTGCTGTGCGTCATATTCGAGCAGCGCGCCGCCCGGCATACCGCACGCAATTTTCAGCCGGCACCGCACTGCCTCCCTGATGCTCTCATTGAAGCAGAAGAGGTACCGGCAGCCGTCCTCACCAAGATACGGATAGGTGCACAGCTTCCGCTCCTCCCGATCGGTCTGAACAAGCGGTGTGTGAAGCTCCCTTATGCGCTCCGGCAGGTGATTCAGGGAAACCGACTCGATCCCCTGCAGCTTACGGATCAGCTCCGCCTCCTCGGACGTCTGCTCACAGATGCCGGTCGGGCGCTGTCCGACAAACAGACAATGCACGCCGGTGTGCTCGTTTAACACAAACCGTGCGACCGAGAGCGGAATATAATCGCTCTCCGGAATCAGCAGAATCGTGTAATGCTGACCAGCAACACGGATTCCGTCTCCGAAGACGGCGCCGTAGGAATTGTCCTCCCGCAGCATATCGGCGGGGATGACATCGCAGTCCATCTGATGCTGCTGCAGAACGCGCACCGGCTTCTGGTACAGCATGGCCCTTCCGGCCCATTCGGCATCGGCATGATACAGCACCGCAATCTGCGCGGGATATTTTCCCCCGCTGAACAGATGGGACAGCCGATTCATATAATTCATCAGGCAGTCAAAATGCCGGTACTGCGGCTGCCTTCCGTGTGCATAAAAATGCGGCGGGCAATCCGGGTCCGGGTACGGCTTCATGGAAAAGGCATGCGGTGTGAAGTGATTGATGCCGCGGCTGATCATGTGATCCGTCAGCCAGTGCATCAGTCCGATCCCCTCCTGCCAGCCGAAGGCACCGAAGATCTCACACATGGAATCGCCCTTTTTCTTCGCATCGATGTGGGCCAGAGAGCTTGCCAGCTTCGCCAGTCCGTAATGGAAAAACTCCCCATCCCGCGAGGAGGCGACCCATTGGTGCTCCCCCTGATCCATACCCGGCATGATCTGCTGGGTGACGACATCGACACCGGCCATCCGCATTTCTCCGATGCTGCGGAAGTAATGCCCCGTGCTGCATCCGAGCCTTCCGTGGGAATTGTCATCCTCCACGATATGCCCGATGTGAATGACCCCGTGGGCATCGCACCAGTCCCGGATCTGGCCTGAAAATGACACAGACAGCTGCGCTGTCACCTCATCCATATATTCGTAGCGAAGATGCGGCGTCACCTCCCCTGCATCATGCCACAGGGCCGGCAGATTTCGAAGAAAGTGCTCCCCCCACCTCGTTTGAAGCCTCTGCTGCAGCTCGCCGCTCCAGGGAATGAAGGGCATATCCTCGCCCAGCCGCGCCTGAAAGCGAAAGCCCGGCAAATTGGAAAATTCCGGCTCATCCGAGAAAAAGCCCATGAAGGTCTTGCCGAAATCGCTTCCGTAGTGAGCATAGTGGGGCTCATACACCTCATCGAGCAGAAGTCTTACCGAGGCACTGTCAATGATATTGAAATAATCCAGCTTCCCGTTGCCGCGGCGCGTGGTGCGAAGCACCATGATGCGCCACAGCCCCTCCGGCACATCCCAGCAAAGCCAGCCGTCCCGAACATAGCCGGTCACGTCGACGGCGCTCTCATAGATCAGATCCGTGTTGTCCGGATCCGCCCGTCTGCAGGCCACCACGCCGACCAGCTCGTCGTCCTCCTCAAGCAGACTCTTCACCAGCATGTAGCCGGGCGTCCTCGGTCCGCAGACATCGGTGTTGTGAATCGTCAGAAACCGAACGGACTGCCGGTTGCTCCCGTCCGCAAAAATCCCGTTGCAATGCCCCGTCGGAAAGCGGTCATCGTCCAGCAGCCACACCTCCATGGCATGGTCCCTG
>CAYXAN010000088.1:0-7158 GCA_964461705.1 uncultured Sarcina sp.
TGTTGCCGATGCAGATGATCCCGTTGAAGGCAAGGTGATAGGAATCCTTTTTGCCGTTTGAGCAGGCAATGGCAGCAGCGGTAATGGCTCTGGTGCAGCCGTAGCTTTCACCGACAAGGTATCGGGGACTGTTCCAGCGGTGGTATTTGGTCAGCCAATGCTGAATGAATACGACCAGGGCCTCTGCATCCGCCTCAATTCCCAGAAACTGCTCCTTGGCGGCAGGGTCAAGAAGCCGCGCAAAGCCGGTGCCGACGGGATCCACCATCACAAGGTCTGCAGTATCCAGAAGACAGTACGGATTGTCAATTACCTCATAAGGCGGAAGCGAGGGGTGTTCAGCGACGGATTCCGGATAGGCGATGCGCTTTGTTCCGAAGCAGCCGGCGTGAATCAGCATGGAGGAGGATCCGGGCCCTCCGTTGAAACAAAACAGCACGGGGCGATCGGACGGATTTTCCTCATTCCGAAAATAGGAAAAAGAAAAAACAGAGGCAATGGCATTGCCGGAATCGTCATAGAAGACATTGTCTTCACTGACGGTTCGGTAGGAAACCGTTTGTCCGTTGAGCTGTAAGGTGCCATCGGAATGGAAATGTGCGGGGTGGAACGGATCCATGATGTACATAGAAAATGCTCCTTTCTGTCGAATACCTACAGTTTAACTTTAATTTTCACTTTTTCAATGATTTTACTGAAAAAGAGCGAGTGATTCGGATAAAAGGACAAAGCATACAAAAACGGTCATGTGAAAATGTGTAGAATCAACAAAGTCGAACAAAGGGATTGAAAAGAATGTAAATAGCTGTAAAATGATTTTGTAAAACAATGTAAATTTACAATCCCACAATTCATAATTCATTATTCGAGAAGGAGAAGCACAGATGAATATGACACATACGCAGCGTTTGAAGGCAGCCGTTGCAGGGGAACACCTTGATCGGCCTTGTGCTGCCTTTTGGGGTCCGCACCTGAATCTTGAGGAGCTGAATGCACATGATATTGCCTATGCAATGATTGCGAACCAGGAGGCCTATCAATGGGACTTCATCAAATTTGATTTTTCCGGGATGTATTTTCCGGAGGCGTTCGGACAGAAAATGACCTTCCCGAGCAATGAGACCATGGATGCCTGGCTGAACGTGGAGAACTGGAGAATCAATCATTCAAACGACTGGCTGACGCTTCGCCCGATCAAGGTAAAAGAGAGCGCAGTATTTCAGAGAAATATTGAGGCGGTCAAAAGGGTGTGTGACCATTATCAGGGCGATGTTCCGGTTCTTCCGACGGTATTCAGTCCGGTCAGCATGGCCGGCGAATTCGTGGCCGGTTATTTTGATCAGCCGAAGCTGATCAAAATGTTTGAATATAATGAGAAAGAGGTTGCATTCGGACTGAGTGTCATTGAGGAAACCCTGGTGGAGCTGATGGAAGCATATGTCGATGCGGGAGCAGCCGGTTTCTTTATCGGAATGCAGAACGGGCTGGATGTGCAGCTGGGATATGAGAAGTTTATGAAGTACGAGTTCGCCGGCACATCCCGCATCGTGAACGCCATCAAGGACAAGACGTGGTTCAATATGGCACATCTGTGCAACGGAACCAATACGCCGGCCGACAGGGAAGCAATCGAATGGTGCTATGACCTGCCGGTAACCGCATTGAATTATGCAGACACCTGGGAGCATGCCCCGAGCCTTGCAGAGGCAAGAGCGAAGACGGACAAGGTGCTGGTGGGAGGCATCATGCATCTTCCGGCCCCGCTTACAAGAGAACATATGAATGGAATCGGCGGCGGAAATGACTTCATGGGTGCAGATCGTATGCTGATCAAGAAAAAGCTCAGAAGCCGTGTGGAAAGTGCAATTGCAGGTGCAGGGGATAAGCTCGTGATAGCACCCGGCTGCGGCTGCTATCAGCCCCATCGTTTCCCGGTACTGGCGGAAGTTCTTGATGAGATCGAGGCAGAACGGGCCGGAAAATAGACGGCACAGGGACTGGTTATTCACCGTTCGTATGCGGGTTAGGAAATCCAAGTGCGGAAGATGTATTTTGATACGGAGCTGACAAATGAAGATAGCAATCATTGGCTGCGGCGCAATCGCCGCAAACCGGCACGCACCGGCTGTCTTTGCCGATCCGGAAGCCGAACTGTACGCCGTGTGCGACCCGGTGAAGGAAAACGCGGATGCACTGGCAGACAAATATAAGACAAGGGCAGTCTATGACATCGATGATGTCGTGAAGGATCCAAGGGTGGATGCGGTGATCGTCTGCACTCCGGAACGGTTTCATTGCGCAAACGTGATCGCAGCGCTGGAGGCCGGAAAGGATGTCCTGTGCGAGAAGCCGCTGGCAGTCAGCAGTGAGGAAGGCGCCAGGATCATGGAGGCCTGGAAAAAAAGCGGCCGCAGGCTGATGGTTGCTTTTGCACAGCGCCTGAATGCGGAGCACAGACTGGCCAGGAAACTGCTGCGTGACGGAGCCATCGGAAGGCCGATTGCCTTTCGGACCAATCTGGCTCACAAAGGAGCGGAATATGCCGGACTTGGGGAACCGGCAGCGGATTTTTATGACAGGAAAATCACCGGTATCGGTGATGTCATGCAGAGCGTTGGCTGCCACAGAGTGGATCTTGTGCCGTATCTTCTGGGATCGCCCATCAAGGCGGTAAGCGCGATGACCTCTACCATCGACAAAAAGCTCGCGGACGGCAGAGCCATCCCGGCGGCAGATCATGCGATGATTCACGCGGAACTGGAGAACGGATGCGTCGGCACCCTGTGGATCAGCTGGTGTGATTACGGCGAGATGGAACGGGGAACCGTTGTTTACGGCACAGAGGGCGTTATGCGCATGAATGCGCCGTCCGGCGTGCAGATTCAGTACAGGGACGGACATACAGAGAGCCTTGCAGCAGAGGAATCGGAGAACAGCTGGCAGGAGATCACGCATCATTTTATAGCGGCTTTAAACGGAAAAGAGGATCCTGTCTGTGATGGGCAGGACGGAATGAACTGTTTGCAGGTACTGGATGCGATCAAACGTTCAGCAGAAAACGAGTGCCGGGTGGAAGTCGTGCAGAAAGGAGACAACAATGGGAGAGTACATCCTTAAGCGCCTGCTGATTGCTGTGGCAACATTTTTTGGAATTACGGTCATAGCCTATTTCCTTGCAAATCTGATGCCGGGATCGCCGTTGGATTTGCTGGTGCAGCCGGATTCCGGTGTGACAACGGAGGAGCTGGCCGAGATAGAACACAGAATGGGCTTGGATCAGCCGCTGGTGATTCAGTATTTCTATTGGCTTGGGAATATGCTGAAGGGAAATTTCGGAACCTCCTATGCGCAGCACCGTCCGGTTCTGGAGCTGATCGGCAGCCGGATCGGTCCGACGCTTCTGCTGAGCCTGTCATCCATGGCGGTTTCCCTGCTGATTGCGATTCCGCTGGGAATGATTGCCGGCTATAAGTCTTATTCCGGATGGGATTATGGATCAACGATTCTGGCGTTTGTCGGGCAGGCGGCTCCTAATTTCTTTGTGGCGCTGCTTCTGATCTACATCTTTGCGGTAAAGCTGCAGCTGCTGCCGGTCAGCGGGATGTATGATTCGGGATCGGCAGGATCTGTCGGAGAATTATTGAGGCACCTATGTCTTCCGTGCCTTGCCCTGGCGTTCCAGAACCTTGGAATTTTCACCAGGCAGATGCGAAACAGCATGGTGGAATGTCTTTCGGATGATTATGTTCGAACCGCGAGGGCCAAGGGAATATCGGAGCTGTCGGTTTTGTTCAGGCACACCCTCCGAAATGCGCTTTTGCCGCTGGTTACGCAGGTGGGGCTGAGCCTCGCAACCCTTGTCGGCGGCGCGATCGTCACGGAACAGATCTTTTCCTGGCCGGGAATGGGAACATTGATGCTGAAATCGATAAAGGGAAGAGACTATCCCATGATTATGGGAATTACGGTCATTATCTCTGTGATCGTGCTGATCGGCAATATTGTCGTGGACATGATCTACCGCATGCTGGATCCCAGAATTGATGATAGGACATAAGGAGGAACCAAGATGGGTGAAGTAAAATCTTCGTACTTCCGCGATACGCTGCAGCGATTCAGAAAACACAAGCTTGCAGTTTGCGGACTTACGGTGTTGATTGCTGAGATTGTACTGCTGCTTGTTCTTCCGCTTGTTCTTGATCTGAAGCCGAATGAAATCACATCGTCGTTTATGGCGGATCCGAGTGCGGAACACATCCTCGGAACGGACAGCACCGGAAGAGATGTGTTTTCACGGTTAATCTACGGCGGGAGAACCTCGCTGGAAATCGGCTTTCTGGCGGTACTGGTTCAGGCGGCCATCGGCATCCCGCTGGGGATTATTGCGGGCTATTACAGAGGGATTGCAGAGATGATCATCATGCGTCTGGCGGATATGTTCCAATCCATTCCCTCCATGTGTCTCAACATTGTTCTCGTTTCGGTATTGAGTCCGACGGTCGGCACCCTGGTACTGGTTATCGGCGTGATGGGATGGACCAGCTTTGCGAGACTTATGTATGCGAAGGTGCTGTCCATTCGCGAAAAGGAATATGTAGAAAGTGCACGTGCCATCGGCGAGAAGAACGGAAAGATCATGCTCCGTTACATTCTGCCCAATGCCATCTCTCCGGCTCTTGTGGCGTTTACCTTCGGCGTGCCGAACGCAATTCTTGCAGAGTCCGCCCTTAGCTTTCTGGGACTTGGAATACAGATTCCGCAGGCTTCCTGGGGAAATATGCTGAATGCGGCACAGTCCATTGCAATTATTTCCTATAAGCCTTGGCTTTGGATTCCCGCCGGTCTTTGCATTTTCGTGACTTTGATCAGCGTGAATTTATTCGGCGATGGTCTAAGAGATGCACTGGACCCGAAAACCAGAGTGGGTTGAGAGGTGAGGCCGTATGGAAAAATTACTCGAGGTTAAAAATTTAATTACCAGCTTTCGTACGAAGGATGGAACCTATCCGGCAGTCAATGGGGTGAGCTTTGAGCTGAACTCCGGGGAAACGTTGGCAATTGTGGGCGAAAGCGGCTGCGGCAAATCGGTTACCAGCCTTTCGATTATGAAGCTGCTTCCGGATCGGATCAGTGAAATTGCACCGGAATCGGAGATTCTGTACAAGGGAAAGGATATTTCCAAATACACCAATAAGGAAATGTCCAGGCTAAGAGGAAATGAAATATCGATGGTATTTCAGGATTCCCTGACCTCATTGAATCCCACGATGACCATCATGAGCCAGATGATAGAGCCCTTTATGGTTCATCAGGGCATGAAGAAAAAAGAGGCCATGGAGCATGTTGTGGAAATGCTGCGAAAGGTCGGCATTCCGAATCCCGAGGTACGTGCAAAGCAGTATCCGCACGAGCTCTCCGGCGGTATGCGCCAGCGTGTGATCATTGCCATGGCACTGTCCTGCAATCCGGCCGTTCTGATCTGCGACGAACCGACAACCGCCCTGGATGTGACGATTCAGGCGCAGATCTTAAAGATGATCAACGAATTGAAAAAGGATTTGAACACCGGAGTCATTCTGATTACGCACGATATGGGTGTTGTGGCGGAAATGGCAGATCGGATTATGGTCATGTACGGCGGGAACGCGGTAGAGGAAGCAGACTGCTATACCATGTTTACAGATCCCAAGCATCCGTATACAAAGGGACTTCTTGCATCCATTCCGAAGATCAATGATGACAGCAGACTTTCGACCATCGAGGGAAGCGTTCCGAGCCTGAAGAATATGCCGAAGGGATGCCGGTTCTGCGATCGCTGCACGCATTGTACGGACCGCTGCAGAAAGGAAAATCCTCCCTATTACAAGGTCGGAAACAGCAAGGTGAGGTGCTTTTTGTATGAGAATGCGGAAAGGGGGTGAAGGAAATGACAGAACCGCTGATTCAGGTCAAAAACCTGACGAAGACCTTTGACGTGGGCGGAGGGCTTTTAAAGAAGCCCAAAAAGCTGTGCGCCGTAAGCAACATGAATTTTGATGTGATGCCGGGGGAAACCCTTTGTCTTGTAGGGGAAAGCGGCTGCGGGAAATCCACTCTCGGCCGATGCATTCTGCAGCTGATCAAAGCGACGTCCGGCGAGGTGATCTATGACGGGAAGAATCTTCGGGAGATGACAGAGGATGAGATGCGCCCGTATCGACAGGATCTGCAGATGATTTTTCAGGATCCGTACGCATCCTTGAATCCCAGAATGACAATTCGGGAAATCATCGGGGCTCCCCTGGATTCGTTTCACCTTGTGTCATCCGCGAAGGAGAGAGAACAGAAAATTGAAGAAATCTGCAGGATTATCGGGATTTCTCCGGAATGGCTGAGCAAATATCCGCACGAATTCTCGGGAGGACAGCGCCAGCGCGTGGTCATTGCACGTGCACTGGTGATGCATCCGAAGTTTGTTGTCTGCGATGAGCCGGTATCGGCGCTGGATGTATCCATTCGGAGCCAGGTTCTCAATCTGATGAAGGATATCCAGAATGAGTATGGGTATTCCTACCTGTTTATCTCGCATGATTTGAGCGTGGTCAATTACATCGGAGACCGGATTGCCGTCATGTATCTGGGCCAGATGGTGGAGCTGGCAGACAAAAAGGAATTGTTTGCAAATCCGCTGCATCCCTATACACAGGCTCTTCTCTCTGCGATTCCTGTGGCGGATGTGAGGTATAAGCGGGAAAGGAAATATCTGGAGGGAGATGTCCCTTCGCCGATGAACCCCCCGTCGGGCTGCAAATTTCATACACGCTGCCCGTATGCGGAAAAGCGTTGCGCAGAGGAGATGCCGGAGTTTCGGGACAGTGGAAACAATCATTTCGTGGCATGTCATCGTTGTCGGGAGCAAATGGTGGTATCACCTTGCAAATAAAAAAGTGTTGTAAAAAAGTGTAAAGGAGAAAAGTGAAATGAAGAAGGCTGTGGCATTTATGATGACACTGGCACTGTCAGCTTCCTTGCTTGCAGGATGCGGCAGCACGGCTCAGAGCACCGGGGAAAGCTCCGGAGAGGTGAGCAGTGCGGAGGAAAGCAGTGCGGAAGAAACCGGTACGGAGGATGACAGTCAGGACACAGATGCGGCCTCCGGCGAAGAGAAGGTCGTAACCG
>CAYXAN010000089.1:0-7134 GCA_964461705.1 uncultured Sarcina sp.
AGATCGAGGCTATGGGCTACGGCGTATCCTCCAAGATGAGCGACGAGGCTCTGGCAGCACACGAGAACTAAGGAAACGCTGATGAAATCAGCATCCCACCTGCGGCGGCACGCCTCTGGCAGTCAGAGACAGGCCGCCGCTTGTTCAATGATACGAATACAGACCGCCGATGCACATGGAAAATCGGCATGCACAAGGGCCAATATGAACCGCTCCTATTACGAGGTACTGACATATGACAGAAGCCGCAACGAAGCTCATCGCCGGAGCTGCTCCGGATAAAAGCCGGGCCGGGTTCAAAACGAAAACCGGCAGATTGGAATATTTTCATAAGGAGGGTCTTGGCAGAGGGTTTGTCACTGCTGCGGGCTTTTTCATCATCCTGCTGACCCTGTCCATCGGTGTCTTCCTGATCTATCAGGGCACAGGAACCTTTACCAAATACCATCATTCGATTCTGGAATTTCTGTTCTCGGCGGAATGGGCGCCGATGGATTCCGCCACGCAGGGCGGCGGTCAGGTCGGCTGTGCCATCTATATTGTGGGCTCTCTTCTGACCTGCGGACTGGCCCTTTTGATTGTGACACCCTTTGCTCTGTGCGCCGCGGTTTTCATGACGGAGATTGCGCCGAAGGCCGGCGTGAAGCTGTTTCAGCCCGCCATTGAAATGTTTGTCGGAATTCCCTCGGTGGTCTACGGCTGGATCGGTCTGACCGTTCTGGTCCCCTTCATCCGCGACACCTTTCACGCCAAAATGGGAGGCTATTCCGTTCTGGCGGCCAGCATTGTCCTGGCGGTGATGATCTTCCCCACCATCACGACGGTGGCGGCGGATTCCATTCGCAGCATTCCTGCTCACTACCGTAAGGCAGCCTACGGGCTTGGCTCAACCAGGTGGCAGGTGATTTACCGAATTGTCGTTCCTGCAGCCAAGTCGGGAATCTTTACCGGGATCATCCTGGGACTTGCAAGAGCCTTCGGCGAAGCCCTTGCCGTTGCTATGGTCATCGGCAAGACGCGGGCGTTTCCCAAAAGCCTGCTGTCTCCGACCAATAACCTGACGGCCGCCATTGCCGCCGACATGGGCAACTCCGCCAGCGGCGGCGAGCAGAACATGGCGCTTTGGACGATGGCTCTGCTGCTTTTCCTGATCTCGATGTTCTTCATCTTCCTGATTCACAGGATCGATGCCAAGAGCAAGAAGAAGCTGGAAGCCTGACGGGAGGATGTACATCCATGAATGAGAAAATGAAACACCGCATCCGCAGCGCGGAGCGGGTAAACAACATAATGACCGGCGTGTTTTACGCCGTAGGCGGCTTCTTCCTGCTGCTGATTCTGGTTCTGGCAGGCTACATCATCGTCAAGGGAATTCTCAGCTATTATCCGGGGATCTTTGCCTTTGACTCTGACGGAATCGGCAATCAGCTGTTCAACACGATTTACCTTGTTTTCCTTTCCCTTGTGATCAGCGTGCCCATCGGCGTTCTGGCGGGAATCTACATGGCGGAATATGCGGGCAACAACAAGAGGACACGATTCATCCGCATCTGTATTGAGTCCCTTTCCTCCCTTCCCTCCATTGTGGTCGGTCTGTTCGGCTATCTGGTCTTTATTCTGATGACGGGGATGAAGTGGAATCTGATGGCCGGTGCGCTGGCGGTTTCCATCCTGAGCCTTCCCTCCATCACCACCACCACGGAGGATGCCATGCGCAGCCTTCCCAAAAGCTACAAGCAGGGCTCGATGGCACTGGGAGCCACTCATTGGGTCAGCATTGTGAAGGTGCTGCTTCCTGCCTGTCTGCCCCGGATCATCACCGGCGTCATCCTGGCGGCAGGACGGGGCTTTGGCGAGGCGGCTGCCCTTCTTTATACGGCGGGGCAGAGCACAAGACTCAACTGGACCAACTGGGATCTCACCTCCAAAACCTGTCCCTTAAATCCCTTCCGCCCGGGTGAAACGCTGGCGCTGCACATCTGGGTAATGCGGACAGAGGGTGCCCTGAATGCAAACTCCGAGAAGATTGCAAACTTTTCGGCGATGGTGCTGGTGCTGCTGGTTCTGATATTTTCGCTGATTGCACGGATTATGACGAGACGAATCAATGCGAAGCAGTCCGGAGCGAAGGCGTGAACAAATGAATGCCGGACCGGCTGAACAATGAGAAAGCGTGGACAAAACCGGCATCTTTCGGGATAACGGCAGAAGAAAGAGAACACAGAAGAGAACAGAGGATCGAACATGAACGACAAGATGAAATTTCAGATCAAGGATCTGGATCTGTTTTACGGCGAATTCCAGGCACTGCACAGAATTTCCATTGATATTCCGGCCAATGAGATCACGGCATTGATCGGCCCCTCCGGCTGCGGCAAGTCCACCTTCCTGAAGACCTTAAACCGCATGAATGATCTGGAGGAGGGCGTCCGCATCACCGGGGATGTGCTCCTGGACGGGGTGGACATCAACAAGGACATGGATGCCATTGAATTAAGAAAGCGCGTGGGCATGGTATTCCAGCAGCCCAACCCGTTCCCTAAGAGCGTCTACGAGAACGTGGCCTACGGACCCCGCATCAACGGCATCCGCAAAAAGTCGGAGTTGGACGAGATCGTGGAGAGAAGCCTTCGGCAGGCGGCCATCTGGGACGAGCTCAAGGATCGGCTTCACAAGAGCGCCATCGGTCTTTCCGGCGGTCAGCAGCAGCGTCTCTGCATCGCAAGAACCCTGGCGGTGGAGCCGGAGGTCATCCTGATGGACGAGCCCACCTCGGCGCTGGATCCGATCTCCACGTCCAAGATCGAGGATCTGGCCATTGAGCTCAAAAAGGATTATACGATCGTTATCGTCACCCACAACATGCAGCAGGCCAGCCGTATCTCGGACAACACAGCCTTCTTCCTTCTGGGTGAGCTGATCGAATACAATAAGACGCAGAAGCTCTTCTCCATTCCGGCGGACAAGAGGACAGAGGATTACATCACAGGCCGCTTCGGATGATATGACCGAACGGGTCGACGGCACAAACGCCGCATGGACGGCCCTGAAGAAGGCTGTCGGCATGGAAAAGAGGACAGCACAGAAAAGAGGGCGGCACAGGAATGGACATGGAAGGCATCGGCATCGGATCCGGGGAAGGTCCGGAGGATACCCCGGCATTTGGGATAAAGAAAGGACAACGCAGTGAGAAACCGGTTTGATTCGCAGCTCGAGCAGCTGAACAAAATGCTCATTCATATGGGAAATCTTTGCAGCATCGCCATCGAGAATGCCACAAAGGCCCTGCAGGATGGTAATATAACTATGGCGCATGACGTCATGGTGGCGGACACCGAGATTGATCAGGCGGAGCGCGAGATTGAGCGTCTGTGCCTGAACCTTCTTCTGCAGCAGCAGCCGGTGGCCAGGGATCTGCGGCAGATTTCCGCTGCACTGAAGATGATCACGGACATGGAGCGAATCGGCGATCAGGCGGCAGATATCGCGGAGATTGTCATCAGTGCCCGGATGGCGGAGACCACGGATTTCCCCAAGATTGTGGAAATGAGCGTCGAGGTGACCCATATGGTCGAGAACAGCGTCAAGGCCTTTGTGGACAAGAATCTGGAGCTGGCAGGTCACGTGGAGGCCAGCGATGATGTGGTGGATATGATGTTCGAGTCCGTCAAGAGTCAGCTCATTGACTACATCGGCGAGAATCAGGGACAGGCGGCCCACAAGGCGCTGGATCTGATCATGATCGCCAAGTATTTGGAGCGGATCGGAGATCATGCCACCAACATTGCGGAATGGGTCAGCTTTTCCATTACCGGCGTGCATGAGACCAGATACGACGGCAAGCTCAAGGAAGAGGACCTGCGGAAGTGAGATCGGATCGGTTGGTGGCGGGATGATTTACTGTGTGGAGGATGACGAGAACATCCGGGATTTGATTGTATACACGCTGGAGAACACAGGCTTTCAGGCCAGAGGCTTCGGCGACGGTGAGAGCTTCCGGGCAGCTCTTCGGCAGGAGAAGCCCGAGCTGGTGCTGATGGATGTCATGCTGCCGAAGGAGGACGGCATCGCCCTCCTTCGGGGGATTCGCAGCGGAAAGGATACCGCGGATGTGCCGGTCATCATGGTGACGGCCAAGGGAGCGGAGTTCGACAAGGTGAAAGCGCTGGATCTGGGCGCGGACGACTATGTCACCAAGCCCTTCGGGATGATGGAGCTGGTCAGCCGCATCAAGGCGGTGCTGCGCCGCACGGGAGGCGGCGATACCGGCGAGGGAGACATTCTGGCTCTTGGTGAGATCGCAATGGATTTGAAGCGCCATCAGGTGACGGTGGCCGGCGGGAGCGTCACGCTGACGCTGAAGGAATATGAGCTTTTGAAAAAGCTGCTGATGAACTCTGAGGTGGTGTTGACAAGGGATCAGCTGCTGGAGGATGTCTGGGGATATGATTTTGACGGCGAGACCCGAACCGTGGACGTTCATGTGCGGACGCTTCGGCAGAAGCTGGGCAAGGCAGGAGAGCGCATCGAAACCGTGCGGGGTGTCGGCTACCGCATCCGCGGATAACGAAGGAAGCAGCCATTTATGAGAAGGAAAATTCAGCAGAGCATGTTTATGGTGGTTGGCATTACGCTGGGGATCGCGTATGCCATCGCCACTTTTTTTGTTTATGGAAGGATCCGGTCTCTTTCGGAGGAGAGCATCGAGAGAGTGGCAAGGTATACCGCGGAGGCCGTGAATATCGCAGGGGAAGGTTATCTGCGGCAGCTGGATGACGTCGAGCCGGCAACCCGCATCACCCTCATCGACACGGACGGCACGGTGTGCTATGACTCGGTGGAGGACGAATATACGCTCGAAAATCACCTTGGCCGCCCCGAGGTGCAGGAGGCACTGCAGGCCGGGGAGGGGAAGGATCTTCGCCGGTCGGATACGCTGGGACGGGAGCTGTATTACTGCGCCGAACGCCTGGAGGACGGGCGGGTGCTTCGCGTTTCGATCGAGGCAAGAACCATCACCAATACCGCACTGGAGCTTCTGCCGGTGATGCTGGGAACGGCGGCCTTCGTGCTGGCAATGGCCTATCTGGCAGCCCGAAGGCAGTCCCGCGCACTGGTGCAGCCCATCAATGAAATCAAGCTGGACAAGCCGCTGGAAAACGATGTCTATGAGGAGCTGCATCCGCTTTTGCTGCGCATTGATGAGACGAACCGGGCCAAGGATGCGGTGGCCGAAATGCGCAAGGAGTTTTCAGCCAACGTGTCGCATGAGCTCAAGACACCGCTCACCTCCATTTCCGGATATGCGGAGATCATGCGGGACGGACTGGTGAAGGGTGAGCATGTCCAGAATTTCGCAGACCGCATTTACAGGGAGGCGCAGCGGATGCTGACCCTGATCGACGACATCATTCAGCTCTCCCGCCTGGACGAGGGACGGCTCGAGCAGCAGCAGGAGGAGGTGGACCTGTTTGATCTGTCGCATGACATCGTCACCCGCCTGGGAGCCAAGGCACACGAGTGCAGCGTCCATGTCGAGCTGATCGGAGAAAGCTGCAGTGTGACCGCGGTTCGAAGACTCTTGGACGAGATGATCTACAACCTGACCGAGAACGCCATCAAATACAATCATGCCGGCGGGAAGGTGACCGTCTGGGTCGGGAAGCTGATGAACACGCCGGAGGTGATCGTGACGGACAACGGAATCGGAATTGCCGATGATCAGCAGGAGCGGATCTTTGAACGTTTTTACCGGGTGGACAAGAGCCGCTCCAAGGAGACCGGAGGAACCGGCCTTGGCCTGTCCATCGTCAAGCACGGCGCAGAGCTTTGCGGGGCAAAGATCAAGGTTCATTCGGAGCTTGGAAAGGGAACCCGAATGGAACTGATCTTTCCGAAGGAGATGCCGGGCTGATCAGCGTCTCCTGGCCGGATTCTATACACTGTCTAAGCGAATTATGTGCAGAAGGGGCTTGCATCTTAACACAGGTTTTTCATATTATTAACTTGGCGCGTTAGGGTTCAAGGACAAGAAAGCCATGCATATGAGAAAGCGATGGATCAGGAGGATGCATGGGGATGCCGCCGGTCGTAGTGCGGCAGACGAGGTGAGGTATGCCTGAAATAGTAACGACACTGTTTGGATTGTTCGGCGGACTGGCGGTTTTCCTTTACGGAATGGGTCAGATGAGTGAGGCCCTGCAGAAGGCTGCGGGCGAGAAGATGCGCAGCATCTTGGGGTTCCTTACAAAGAATCCTCTGATGGGAGCACTGGCGGGGGCACTGGTCACAGCCGTCCTGCAGTCCTCCTCGGCGACCACGGTCATGGTCATCGGCTTCGTCAGTGCAGGTCTGATGGGTCTGCCGCAGGCCATATCCGTTATTTTCGGTGCGAACATCGGAACCACGATGACCGCACAGCTCATTGCCTTTAATATCAGCGATTATATTTATCCGATTCTGTTTGTAAGCTTTCTGGTACAGTTCCTGTCAAAAAACGAAAAGATCAAGAGCATCGGGATGGTGTTTTTTTCCTTCGGTCTTCTTTTTGAAGGAATCGAAATCATGTCCTCGGTGATGAAGCCCCTGGCCTCCAGTCCGATTTTTGTGAATCTGATGAGCAAGGTGCAGAACGTTCCGATTCTGGGCATCCTTCTCGGAATGGGGATGACGCTGGTGGTGCAGTCCTCTTCGGCCACCATTGCCGTGCTGCAGAGCTTTGCCTCTCAGGCGGGGCCGGACGGCGTGACCAGTGTCATCGGTCTTACGGGTGCCATTCCGATCCTTCTTGGCGACAACATCGGAACGACCATTACCGCGCTTCTGGCCTCCGTGGGACAGAGCAAGGATGCCAAACGGACGGCGGTGGCGCATACATGCTTTAACGTGACAGGCTCCATCGTGTTTGCCTTCTTTATTCCGTGGTTTGCCAAATTCGTTCAGTTCATTTCGCCCAAGGGGCCGGAAGTGGAGGTGATCTCCCGGCAGATCGCCAATGCCCACACGACCTTCAATGTGGTCTGTACGCTGGTGTGGCTGCCGTTAATTGCGATCATGGTGAAAATCGTCTGCTTCATCGTTCCGGATCGCCCCGGGGAAGCAGAGGCTCTGGCGGAGAGCCGTCCCAAGTATCTG
>CAYXAN010000090.1:0-2473 GCA_964461705.1 uncultured Sarcina sp.
GCATTCTGATTACCTCCTTATTAGATTTATTCCGTCTGTTAACCCAGACAGAACATTACGTGTTCTCTTTTGTCCTCCCTCCTGATCGTCAAGGGCAGCAAAAGAGCGATATGCATTTACGCACATCGCTCTAAGTTTACGCACCCTGCAATGGATTGTCAACCTGCTTTGTATCTGTTTTTCCACCATTGCTTTATATGCTTTATATCTGTTTTTCCGCCGTGCCCTTGTTGCTCAAAAGACACACGGTCTCGATGTTCGCTGTTTGAGGGAATTGATTGACACTGATCCCCCGTACCGGGACATAGCCCCGGTCGCGCATCAGCGGCAAATCTCTGGCCAGGCTGGTCGGCTTACAGGAGATATACAAAATATACGGAACTCCGTACTGTAATATCTTCGGCAGGGCCTTCGGATGAACTCCGTCCCGGGGAGGATCCAGAATAATGAAGTCCGGCCTTTCTTCAATCTCATCAAGGACCTTTAAAACATCACCCGCAATAAAGGTGCAGTTCGACACGTGGTTTCGGGCAGCATTCTGCCTTGCCGCCTTCACCGCCTCCTCTACAATTTCCACTCCGATCACTTCGGATGCCGCGGGTGCAATCAGCAGGGAGATGGTGCCGGTGCCGCAATACAGGTCGTAAATCACAGGCTTCCTGCCTGTGCCGTGTTCCTTCTCCACAGCCTTCGAAATCATCCCTCTGGCTGTTTCGTACAGAAGCTCCGCCCCCCAGCTGTTGGTTTGAAAGAACGAAAAGGGCGATACCGTAAACCGCAGACCCAAAAGCTCTTCCTCGAAGCTGTCCCTTCCATATAAAATCTCTGTTCCCTGATCCGCGACAATGTCTGCCGGAGAATCATTTTCTGTATGCAGGAGTCCCGCAATGCGTCCCTCATACTCCAATGACAGCAGGCATTCCTTCCATCCCTCCAGAAGTCTTCGCTCATTTTCTCTGCAGGCCTCTTCTGTCATCCCGTTCAACTGCAGCGAAGGGGATGGTATTCCGGGTAATCCTGCTTTCTGTGTGGTTGTCACAAGATCCGCCAGAATTTCTCCCGTTTTCATTCCCTTCCGGATCAGCAGGTGCCGTAAATATCCCTGCTGCCGCATCCTGTGATAGAAGGGTGCACCGACACCTGCCCAGTATTCTCGTGTTGCCCGGATAAGAGTGCGAAAATCCTTATCTACAATCCGGCAGTCCTTTGCATCGGTTACATCATAGAAGGAGCCTCTCTTGTGCATTCCAAGAGTCATGGGACCGTCCTTCACTTCATCTCCGAAGGTCAGCTCCATCTTGTTCCGATACTCGGTTGTCACAGGGCTCTCCAGAATGCCCTCATACCACCGGTCGGCCTCCGGATCTGCCGCGCGAAGAAGCGATCGAATCTGCCGCTCCTTCAGTGACAGTTCTTCCTCCTTTGGAAGGTTCAGGTACAGACACCCTCCGCAGATTCCGAATTGCGGACATTCCGGCTTCCGTTCACAGGCCGCCGGCTCTAAAATTTCCAGAAGGCACCCTTCTGCACGTCCGTTTCGGCGTCTGGTAATGCGGGCGCGAATCCGTTGTCCCGGAATGGTATTCTTGACCACCACCTCATATTCGCCTGTACGAAGTACTCCCTTGTTGGGGAAACGGATCTGCTCAATGGTTCCCTCGATGATATCACCCTTTTTCATTCTGAATTACAATTCCCTCCGGATTCCTTCCCGCAGGCAGCTGCGGCAGCCATTCCAGATGCTGTTTGTCCGAAGCAATCATTCGAACTCGCCCGCAATATCCGGATCCTCCATAAAGCCCTCCTCACCGTCACAGTCCTCACCTTCTCTGTGAAGGAAGGAGGAACGATTCCTCCTTGACTGCACAAATCGAATCACAGCATAGACAGCACCGCAGATCACAACAACCGCACCGACCGCAATAAGCACATTGCGAAGCAGTCTTTTGAACTCTTCGCCATCTGCCTCTTTGTCCTTTCCCGGACGAAGACCTTCCGCCAGCGAAACGACCGCTGCAGAGCCAAGCACCGAGCTTACAGCCGTGCAGATATCCTTGACAAGATCCTTGTTCATCCATTGCTTCTTCATATCATCTTCTCCTCATCAGCATTTTTTGAGCTTTGCAAAGGCCGCATACATCGTCCGATCCTCTCCGCTGTCAAAGAAAACGCGCACCTTGTAGTCCCTGGGGGTTTGCTCTATGTTCTTTACAATCCCCTTTCCATATTTCACATGCTCAACCCGGTCACCTGCCTGATAGTCCGGCTTCGTTCCTGCCGGCTGTCCCTTACTGAGCCCGTCCAATCCGGCGCGTCCGGAAAGAAAAGGTCTTTTGTCGGAGGCTGTATGCGGCTTCACGTATGTGGCTCGCGGCCTTCCTGCCGTGCCTCCGGTATAAGCTCTGTTCCCCCGCATTTCAGAGGCTGCAGGACTCCAGGTCTTTTCAGAACTCCGATCCGGATTCCGGTCAGA
>CAYXAN010000090.1:2573-6651 GCA_964461705.1 uncultured Sarcina sp.
CAGAGGCTGCAGGACTCCAGGTCTTTTCAGAACTCCGATCCGGATTCCGGTCAGAATTCCGGTCAGAGCTCCAATCAAAACTCTGATCGGAGCTCCGATCAAGGCTACGTTCAGAACTCCGGCCAAAGCTCCGGTCGGAGCTGCCGCCGCGCCTTGCCGGTTCATCCATCAGGCGCTCCGGGATTTCCATTACAAAGCGGCTTACCGGATGATATTCCATCTCGCCCCGGACCAGCCTTCCTCTGGCACTGGTGATGGTCAGCTCCTCCCTTGCTCTTGTGATTCCCACATAAGCAAGACGCCTTTCCTCCTCCATATCGCCGGGATCATCGGACTGAATGCTCTGATATCCCGGGAAAATTCCATCCTCCATTCCTGTCAGATACACCTGCGGAAATTCCAGACCCTTCGCGGAGTGCAGCGTCATCAGCAGCACCCGGTCATCATTTTCCCCCAATTGATCGATCTCCGCAACCAATGAGACCTCCTCCAGGAAGCCCGAAAGGGAGGCTCCGCCGGAATCCGCAGTGTCCTCTGCATCGTTCTCATAAGCCGCTGCCTTGCTGATGAGCTCATCCACATTGGCAATGCGATCCTTTGCGGTTTCCTCATCATATTCTTCCAGATACTCATCATATCCTGTCCGGTCCACAATCTCCCGGATCAGCTCCTTGACAGAATGATCCGCCGCGTACGCGCGCAGCTCCTGAATCAGCTTCACAAAGGGTTCCACCTTTGCTCTGGCCCGGGCCAGCTCCGGGAAATCCCCCGCATTTTCCAACACTTGAAAAAAGCTTATTTCCTTTTCCCGTGCAATGGCGGCAGCCCGGTCGATGGTGGTCTTGCCGATCCCGCGCTTCGGAATATTGATGATTCTCTGGGTACCGATATCATCCCGTCCGTTGTCAATGGCTCTCAGATATCCAAGAATATCCCGAATTTCCATGCGATCGTAGAAATTGTGTCCGCCGACGATGTTGTACGGGATCGATTTCAGTACCAGCTTATCCTCCAGAAGGCGCGACTGTGCATTCGTGCGATACAGGATCGCAAAATCCTTGTAGGACAGTCGATGGTTCTGCTGCATTTTATACGCAATGTCCTCCGCGACAAAGGATGCCTCGTCATTCCCCCCGGCAAATTCCCGGAAGTGAACGCGGCTTCCTCTTCCCTGGTCGGTCCAGAGCTTCTTGTCCTTCCGGTTTTCGTTGTGCGAAATCACTGCATTGGCCGCATCCAGAATATTCTGCGTCGAACGGTAATTCTGCTCCAGACGTACCACGAAGGCATCCGGATATACCTTTTCGAAATCCAGGATGTTGCGAATGTCCGCGCCTCGGAATTTGTAAATCGACTGATCATCGTCTCCCACGACACACAGATTTCTCGTTCCGGCCGACAAAAGGCTCACAATCTCAAACTGGGCCTTATTGGTGTCCTGATACTCATCCACATGAATGTAACGAAACCGTTCCTGATATCCCTTCAGAATATCCTCTCTGGCCTGCAGCAGCTCCACCGTTTTCATCAGCAGATCATCAAAATCAAGGGCATTGTTGGCCCGCAGCTCACGCTCGTACTGCGCATATATCTCACCGATCTTCTGCTCCCGAAAGCTGGATGTATGCTTCTCCTGAAAACGATGCGCCGTCTGAAGCTCGTTTTTGGCCTGTGAAATGACTGCCAGGACGGAGCGCTCCCGCAGCTGCTTGGTGTCCACATTCATGCTGCGGCAGATCTGTCTGATCAGCGTTTTCTGATCATCGGTGTCATAGATCGTGAAATTGCGGTCAATACCGATCTCCTCAATGTGCCTTCGAAGGATTCGGACGCACATGGAATGAAACGTGGAAATCCAGACACTCTCTGCTCCGAAGCCGATGAGCCTGTCCACGCGCTCTCTCATTTCGCCGGCGGCCTTATTGGTGAAGGTAATGGCAAGAATATTCCACGGATTCACCCCGCATTCCTCCATCAGGTATGCGATCCTGTGGGTGACGACACGGGTCTTTCCGCTGCCGGCACCGGCGAGCACGAGAACCGGCCCTTCTGTATGAAAGCAGGCTTTTTGCTGCTCCGGATTCAAACTGTCATAAATACTCATCTGTTATCGCTTTCCTACGTGACGCCGGGCAAGCATTCCTCACCCTCAGCAGGCAGCGCTCCTCTCGTATTTTCAAAGAGGAGCCTGCGAAGTACTCCTTCGTGCTTCCCGCGCCATCATCTTCATCTCCCGGGCACTCTCCAGCGTTGTCTGTGTGATGCGGGCTCCGCCCATCATCCGGCCCAGTTCCTCGTTGCTCTCATCCTCATTCAGCTCCCGGATGTGCGTCGATGTCCTTCCGTTTTCCGATTCCTTTTCAATCAGAAAATGCCGCTCCTCCATGGCCGCTATCTGCGGCAGATGCGTGATGCAGAGAATCTGATGATCCGCAGCAAGACGCCCCAGCTTCTGCGCAACCTTCCATGCCGTCTGACCGCTGATGCCGCTGTCGATTTCATCAAAAATCAATGTGTGGATATCGTCCTTTCCGGCAAATACGGTCTTTAACGCCAGCATAATGCGGGACAGCTCACCGCCTGAAGCAATGGTATCGAGCGGGCGCACCGGTTCCCCCGGATTCATCGAAATATAGAAGGTGACATCATCCCAGCCGTTCCGCGACAGCTTCTCCTCCCCGCTCTCCAGTTCAACGCGAAAATCCACCTGCTGAAAATTCAGATCCAGAAGCTCCTGCGTCATTTTCCTGCGAAATTCCTCTGCCGCTCTGCGGCGTCTGTCAGACATTTCCCGGCAGAGGGCAATCAGCTGCTTTCTGCATTCCTCGCATTCTTTCTGCTTCTGTTCTCGGATATCCGCATAGTCATTCAGTTCCTGAATGTGCTGTCTTTTGGTCAGAAGAGACGCCTCTACCTCCTCGAGACGACGGGCAGGACCTCCGTACTTGTCCTTTAAGTGATTGACAAGATTCAGTCTGTCCTCCAACCGTGCAAATTCCTCTGCATCAAACACCAGTGCATCTGCATAATTTGACAGGCTTCGCGATGCATCTGACATTAAGCTGTCCAATTCCGTCAGCTGGGCAATGACCTCATCCAGACTCCTGTCAATGCCTTGTACCTTTGAAAGAGAACGCAGCGCCCGGCCGAGCTGCTCTGCCGCGCTCTCTTCCCCTTCCTCCAAAAATCCGCGTGCCTGCTGCAGCGCTTCGCTCAGCTTGCGGAAGGAGGACAAGGTGCGGTACCGTTCCTCCAGCTCCTCATCCTCTCCCGGTTTGATGGCCGCGCTTTCGATCTCATTGATCTCATACTGAATCAGATCCATTTCCCGTGCCCTTGCGGCAGGATCCGACTCCCGTGCCTCACAGGCTCTTTTCAGCTCCTCGTATTGATGATGGCTGCTGTGCAGCCTCTGCAGAAGCTTAGCGGCATCCTCTCCGGCATACTCATCAATCACCTCCAGCTGCGCTGCATGGCGAAGAAGCCTCTGATTCTCCCGCTGCCCGTAAACATCCATCAAAAGCTCGGACAATTCCCGCAGCTGGTGTGTGGTCACTGTCTCTGCGCCTATGACGCATTGACTTCTCGTCGGAAAAATCTTCCGCTTCACCAGAATGGTCCCGTCCTCCTCCGCCTCTATGCCAAGCTCCTTCAGCTTCTGTCTTTGTCTGTCCTGCTCCACCGTAAATAACAGCTCCACCAAAGCGCTGTCCGCACCGTTCCGAATCAGTCCTTTGTCCGCCTTTGCCCCCAGGGCCAGATTGACAGAACCCAGCAAAATGGATTTCCCTGCGCCCGTTTCTCCGGTCAGCACATTCAAGCCGTCTGCAAAGGATATCTCCTCCTCCTCAATGAGCGCCAGATTTTTCACGTGCAATCCTACCAGCATTTCTCTCTCCTGTTCCTGTGCCGCCCGCCTTCTGCAGTGTCCGTCCAGGGTGTCCGGTTCATGGTGCCTGTCTACATTGTCCGTTTCCGGAGCTTTTTCATAAGGTTTCCCGTATCCTCCACGGTTCGAACTGCCACCATAATGGTGTCGTCCCCGGCAATGCAGCCAACGACCTCCGGATAATTCATG
>CAYXAN010000090.1:6661-7082 GCA_964461705.1 uncultured Sarcina sp.
GTGATCCAATGCGGCCGCAACCGCCATAGCCATGCCGGATACCGTTTTAATGACCAGTATGTTCTGTGCCTGATCCACAGACACAATGCCGTCCTCCATTACCCTGCCGTATCTTCCCACCAGCAGGGAAGCATCCGCAGATGGGGATACATACCGCAGTCCCCCGCCCTCTGTTCTTTCCTTTTGCAGGCGCAGCTCACGAATATCTCTGGAAACGGTCGCCTGCGTCACGTCAAAGCCCTCGCCCCGCAGAATCCGCACCAGATCCTCCTGGGTGCCGATTTCCTGTTCCTTTATGATTTCCAGAATGCGCACCAGTCTGTTTTTCTTCTCGGCCATGAAATCCGTCCTTTTCAGGTATACGCCTGCCGCCGGCTCCGACGTTTTGGAAGCGCCTGCTGAATTTGGTCTTTGCAGCTCA